>NZ_JAAHGK010000680.1:0-4134 GCF_010672505.1 Okeania sp. SIO2B9
TAGGTTTGGCATTTCAGATAGTAGATGACATACTAGATTTTACAAGTGTAACAGAATCTCTAGGAAAACCTGCTTGTTCAGATCTGAAAAGTGGCCACTTGACAGCACCTACATTATATGCCTTAGCAGAAAAGCCAACTTTAGAAAAACTAATCGAAAGAGAATTAGCCCAAGATGGTGATTTAGAAGAGGCAATCCAATTAATTAAAGATAGTCACGGTATTGAAAAATCTCAGGAATTAGCTACTAAATACGCGAAAATGGGTGTTGAACATTTACAATCTTTGCCAGATTGTGATTCTCGTCAAGCTCTGATTAATCTTACTGACTATGTTTTAAGTCGGCTGTATTAGCTTTTAGTATCTTTTAATAATTTAGCTAGGAGTTAATTAATACTAGCAGTAGGATAAAACTTAATAAAGGCAATTCATTGATTTAGACCTATTAATCTTTTTATAGCAATCTAATCTGTCTTCAGATGAGTTTAACTTTGGTATGCTAAATTCGATTTTCTCTGTTTATTTGAGGTAGTTAAATTATTAATTAATATAGCAAGGAACGAGTTGGTTAGGACTTATGTTGATGATGAACCTGAGACAGAGAAAAACTTTTGCCACTGTTCCCTGTTCCCTGTTCCCTGTTCCCTTAATTGTGAGAATATCTCAACATCTTAAGCAATATCTGGAGGAATTTTGCTAGAGTGGGAATGAGAGGATGCCTGATACTGTTGGAGATATATACTTATCAGCTTTTGGACATCCTCTCTTTTAACTTCTGTAGCTGTTGTTAAATTCCCAGGATGTTCAAAAAATACAAGGCTATCTAAAGGTTCAATTGCGATCATTTGGAAAAGTATATAAACAACTGGTACAGGTTTAGCAACTACATTATCCTCTACAATAGAAGATGAAGCATCTTTTTGAGTAGGAAAAGCGTAAATAACATGTTTTTCTAATTCAGATTTATTACGATGACCAAGAGTAGTCAAAACCCAATTTTGTGTGTTAGTTTGCAAAATATAATACTCTAAATGTTGTAATTGTTGAGCTAAAAGTTTCAAGGCAGGTGTAATTGCTTCAACAACTTCTGCTGTATTGCCATTTTGAGGTGAATTTTTAATGAGTGTTTGGATTTGTTGATCTAAGTCCATAATTTATTATTTAGTCTTTTCAGAAATTGTATGAAATCAGGGTGTATGTGTAATGAATAGAAAAAATTATTAGTGGTTAATTTATTAATACAATGATGGTGGAAATCTGCCAAGTTAGCGAAGAAAATTTAAAGCTCTTGCTAGATGAATTTCAGCAATCTACTCGTGCATCAAAGCAAAATTGCCAATCAGTAGCAGAGCGTATTAAACAAGAAGTAGAAAGAATTTGCATAGAAAGCAAAAGAATTCAAGCTTCGGGGGAAATAAGTAAATGGGCAAAGAACCTAGCTCAACATCGTCTGAGACAATGCCTACATTACTACAAGCTTGGTTCTAGAGAAGGAAGAATACATTTACATAGTAGTCTAAGTGCAATTGTTTATAGGTATATCACTCCTCCTCAAATACAATCAAGTTATCAGGCAAGATTAAATCTAATCGAAGACTTTTTACAACAATTTTATCTGGAAGCTTTAAATGCTTTTAGACGAGAAACTGAGCTGCCAATAATGTACACTCCCCATACATTATTAGAACTAGCAGAGTATATGGCCTTTACAGAGCGTTATGGCAAAAGACGCATACCTTTGTCTGGTGGTCGTAGTCAACAATTAATCATTCTGCGTGCTCAAACATTTTCCCATCAACAACCAAAGGAAACATCTGTAGATATTGACCAAGCAGCAGAGGGAACAACTAGCGACTCAGATAAGACATGGAATGATGGATCTATCCAACAAGTGCGAGAAGCAATGGCCGCACGACAGGATACAGATGATGATATAGGTTCTCTGCGCCAGGTGGTAATAGAAGAACTTATGGCCTATCTGGAGGAACGTCAGCAGCAAGACTGTGCAGACTACTTTGCACTGCGTTTACAAGACTTATCAACTGGGGAAATAGAATCTATTTTAAATCTTACTCCCAGACAAAGGGATTATTTGCAGCAACGCTTTAAGTATCATTTGCTCAAATTTGCCATGGGACATAGGTGGGAATTAGTTCATCAATGGTTAGAAGCAGACTTAGAGCATAATTTAGGCTTAACCCCCACAGAATGGACAGCTCTACATGACCAAATTGACGCAGAACAGAAAAGTTTGCTAGATTTGAAGCATAAAGGTCTTTCTGACGAGGCGATCGCGAAGACTTTAGGTCGTAAAGTAAACCAGGTGAAGAAGAAGTGGCACAAGTTACTCGAACTTGCCTGGGAATTACGAAATCATTCAAATTCCGGAGCGAGTGCGTCAACTGATGAATAACGAAACGAATAAACAGGTGGAAACTTTCGAGGATAATTTCTTTGACTGGTTATTAGGGCCAAATTCTAAGGAAATATCAAATGTAGGGCAAAATCAAAACAAGATTGAGAATGGAAAAAAAGAAGTCAGGGTGCAGGAGTTAGAGTGGGAAGAATTAGACCCACTTGATTCTGAAGAAATTGACTACCCCTACGATTACGAAAGTCAGCCACTTACACCCGGAGAAGTACCAACCGTGTATAATCGTTTCGAGACTGTATTACAAAAACGACTTAAAGCCAAGATTGAAGCTAAACCCCCACGATTTCCTTGGGAAAATAATCTGGTAAACTACGATGCTGAATATCCAGACGTAGAGGTAAATAACTGGTTTTCCCATATTAATTTGTGGGCATCACAGATGAAAAATATTAAGTGGGGTAAGTTAAATATACCTTTAACGGAGACTGTCTTTGCTCAACTTTTGCAATCTTGTCAGGATTTAGTATCATCTGATTTACTCCCCGGCAGTAAATTGGTTAGAGCAGTGGATAGTTTGTTCCCAAACCAATCTCAATCTTTAAATAAACTAGCTGGTTTAGTGCTTGTAGGTGGAACCCGCGATGGAGAATTGATTTCCAATCATATTACTGCTTATAATACTGCAACTCCAAAGCAACAGATGTTGTTGTCTTTGCTTGCTGCTCAAGAAATTATCTCATCTTTAAGTTTGACTTGTTGTTTGAATCAGTCAGTAACAAAGAGAGAATGGCAAACTGCTTTAGGGTGTCTTACCATTGAAGCTGAATATTATATTCCTGAAGATCGTTCTTCTGCGTGTTTGAGGATTAAAGGTGAATTACCTGGAGCAGGAAGTTTCCAAGTTCAAGGAAGAGGAGTTGAAGCTACTGCTGAACGTTCAGATGCAGGTACTCTATGTGTAGAGTTATTTGACCCACAACCAGATGAAACATATCAGCTAATTATTAAGTTCCTCAACTGGGAGCAATCTTTAAAGTTTGTGGTTCACCTTCAAGAGGGAACAGGTAACAGGCAACAGTCTAGACTGTAGAGTAGAGGTTTTAAGTTCCATTAATATCACTTCTGACTTTTGACTTCTAAATTTTCTTGTAAGTCATCACTTTTGACTTTTGACTTTTGATTTTTGACTTGATAATGTGCCTATGCTTTCAAAGTTTTACAATTGTTATTACCGAAAAACTGAGGTTTAAAGCTTCCCCTTTTAAGGAGATATAGTCATTTAACTTTAGATTGAGACGAAGCTTTCTTGCTCTGAGGAAGTTTCAGACTAAAAAACGTCTTAATTTTTAAGTTAAACAATTATAATAAACCTTTTAAGAAGATAATAAAGAAAAATTTTCCCTGTTCCTCAATCCTCTCCTTTGAAAGAAGAGGCAATAATTAATAATTAATTATTAATTATTAATTATTGAAAAGCATCTACCAAAATTTATGTCTAATTTTTTTGGTTGGGAAGTGCGAAACCTTCCTATATTAGGACTTCTGTGGCGAGAGATAGAAGCAGCACCTAAACCTGTTCCTGAAAATTCTATTCTATTGCGAGTCATGGTACAGGCGTTAGTTATAGTAGGCATCATTGCTGTAGATGTAGCCGCCGGGGTAGCAACAGACGAACTTCCTTTAACTGTTTGGGCCGCTCCATTAAGTATTATAGGGGCAATTTGGAGTTGGTATAACCGCTACAAACGAAACATACCAGCT
>NZ_JAAHGK010000681.1:0-4130 GCF_010672505.1 Okeania sp. SIO2B9
TAGAAAAAAGTATTTTTGCAAATATGAGATGCACAAAAGTAATATAGAATATGGGAACAAATTTACACCTTTTTCCCCTATTCTATATTACTTTTGTGCATCTCATATTTGCAAAAATACTTTTTTCTTATCTATTCCCTATTCCCTATTCCCTATTCCCTGTTGCCTGTTGCCTGTTGCCTAAAAGTGATAATTTTTTGGCTTTATTCAAAATTGAGATGCACCCTTACTTTTCCTTATTTCATATTCAAACTAAATACCTTATCTTCTTCCTTCTTCCTTCTTCCCTCTTCCTTCTTAAACAACCTTCCATATTTATAATAGGCAGCACAAGCACCTTCTGAGGAAACCATACAAGTGCCAATAGGATTTTCTGGAGTACAAGCAGTACCAAATACTTTACATTGCCAAGGTTTCAAAACACCTTTGAGAATTTCCCCACATTGGCAAGCTTTAGCATCAGCAACTTTTTTGTTAGGCACACAAAATTTAATTTCGGCATCAAAACAGCCATAAGCATCAGTAATTTTTAACCCAGACTCAGGAATGTCTCCTAAACCACGCCACTCAAACTTATCCCGCACTTCAAATACTTTGCCCATTGCTTCCAGTGCGACCTTATTACCTCCTTCTTTAACCACGCGACTATATTGGTTTTCTACCTCACAACGACCTTCCAGCATTTGTTGCAGCAACATCCAAATAGATTGCAAAATATCCAGAGGTTCAAATCCTGATACTACCAAAGGTTTCTGATATTTTTCGGAAATCACCCGGTAGGGTTCAGTACCAATAACCATACTCACATGACCAGGTCCAACAAAACCTTGTAATTCCAAATCTGGGTTACTCAGTAATGCTTCTAGAGCAGGTACAACCAAAACATGGTTGCTGAAAATACTAAAGTTTTCAATACCTTCCGTTTCTGCTTGCAAAATAGTTAAAGCTGCACTGGGAGCAGTAGTTTCAAAACCTAAACCAAAGAAAATTATCTCTTTTTCTGGGTTTTCCTTTGCTATCTTCAAACTATCCAGGGGCGAATAAACCATCCGAATATCTGCACCTTGAGCTTTTGCCTGCAACAAACTTTTTTGAGAACCCGGCACCCGCATCGCATCGCCGAAAGTTGTAAAAATAACGTTGGGTTTTTCCGCCAGAGCGATCGCGTCATCTAATCTACCTCTTGGCATCACGCAAACTGGACATCCAGGGCCATGTATTAGTTCGACATTATTAGGTAAAACTTCCTCAATGCCATATTTGAAAATAGAGTGAGTGTGACCACCACAAACTTCCATGATTTTGAGTGGGCGATCGCTATTGTATCCTAATTTTTTGCTGAGTTCATCAATTTCTTTAACTAAACCTTGCACTTTGTGGGGGTCGCGAAATTCTTTAACGTATTTCATATATTTTCTCCTAATATAAATAAATAAAATTGAAATCTCGTATAAAACACCGTAGGTTGGGTTAAGCGGTAGCGCCACCCAACAAATATCTATAGCAGTGAACAGCGAAAAGTCGTAAAAGTAGATTTTTAGGGAACAGGGAATGGGAAATACCGAAGTAATAAAATTGTCACATCTGATTCCTGATTGCTATATATACATATAGATAATGGGGTTGCACATTATGGAATGATATCGCCAAAAATTAGTTTAGACTTTGACTCAAAAAACCATTAATTAATCATTCTAGGAATTATCAAATCCAAAATCATTTTCATCAAAAACCTAAAATAATTCGTCACTGTGCAACTCCTAAATAATAGATATCCTGCTTCTTTCTGCTTCAACCCAACCTAATAATAAATAATAAATATATAGACCAAATATGTTGGGTTTCGCGGACTCAACCCAACCTACGTTTTAATTCATTACCGCAGCAACTTCCTGCAATAATTTCAAAGTTTCTACTGCCTCTTCTTCATCCAAACGGTTCATGGCAAAACCAACATGAACTAACACCCAGTCACCAACACAAGACTCAACCGGATGTTCTTCATCAACTATGCAGGCAATATTCACCTCTCGTTTCACCCCACTAATATTAACTGTTGCCAATTTATTGACAATATCCGTTATTTCAATAATTTGACCAGGAATTCCTAAACACATTTTTCTTAAATTAATCAACGTTTAATTAAAATCAAAACAAATTTTTTTATCCATTTTTGAGTTGCTAGAGAGTGCATAAATATAGTGTAGGTAATATTTTAATTTTACCTCCCTACTCCCCTACTCCCCTGCTCCCCTACTCCCTACTCCCTGCCACAGCAATAACAACTTGACCCAGAGATAAACCACCATCATTAGGTGGAACTTGACTGTGAGTCAACACTTCCAACCCCATTTTAATTAGACGATCGCTCACTAATCAAAATTTTTTCAAATCCGCGCATCCGTGGCAAAATCCTTGTCTTGCACTCCCATTCTAGCCGCAGCAATAACAACTTGACCCAGAGATAAACCGCCATCATTAGGTGGAACCTGACTATGAGTCAACACTTCCAAGCCCATTTTAATTAGATGATCGCTCACTCCAGAAAGCAACAACTTATTTTGAAATACCCCACCGCTCAAAGCCACTTGATTAAACTCACAACTCTGATGTAACTCAGCCACCATCTCAGAAATAGCGATCGCTAATCCTTGATGAAACCTCGCTGCCATCAGAGCCGGAGAAGCACTTTGTTTTATGTCTATCAGTAAGGATTGCCACATTGGCTGTGGCACCAGATAAGTAAGAGGGAATTTACTATCTTTCTCTAACTTGAGCATATTAAATTGATAACCTTCTATTTCTTTAGCATCATTTAATAAATACTCTGTTGCTAAAGCTTCTAAATCTATCGCTGCTTGGCCTTCATAACTACAAAATTCTCGACAAATACCAATCGCAGCAGCCACAGCATCAAATAACCGCCCGCAAGAAGAAGCTAGGGGAGAATTAATCCCTTTTTCCATCATTTGATTTAAGGTGGCCAGAGGTTTTGTTTGGAAAAAATTAAATAATTCTAAATCTTCGTAATCCTTAAGAAAATCTAAACCAAAAGCAGTTACTAAATGAGCATAAGTATTGCGCCAAGGTTGATAAATAGCTTTTTCTCCTCCAATCATTGCCACAGGTTTAAAAGTTCCTAAACCTTCAAACCCGCGATAATCTGCCAATAAAAATTCTCCGCCCCAAATACTTCCATCCTCTCCATAACCCAACCCATCCAAAGCAATTCCTAAAACTGGTTTACAATCAATATCTAAACCATTTTCTGCCATACAAGCTGCGATATGACTATGATGATGCTGCACTTCAATCAATTTTAAATCATTACCTACAGCCAAATCTTTTCCCAGTTTTGTTGATAAATATTCCGGGTGTTTATCCACAACAATTGTATTCGGTTCAGCCTCCAATAAACCCAAAAAAAGATTTAAAGTTTTTTCATAAGCTGTAGCAGCCAAATTATTTTCCAAATCCCCAATATGTTGAGACAAAATAGCTTGCCCATCACGCAACAAACAAAAGGTATTTTTCAATTCACTCCCCATAGCCAAAATCGGAGAAATATTTGCAAATCCTGGGGGTAAATTAATCGGTGCTGGTGCATAACCACGGGCACGACGAAGAACTTGAGGAACTTCCTTAATAACTCGCACTACAGAATCATCAACCCGATTAAAAATAGGGCGATTATGTATTAAAAAATAATCAGCAATTTCTGATAGTTTTTCCCGCATTTCTTCATTATCAATACACTGAGGTTCGTCAGAAAAATTGCCACTTGTTAATACTATGGGAACATTTAAACGACGCAACGCTAAATGATGCAGTGGCGTATACGGAAGCATAAAACCTAGAGTATTTTGTCCTGGTGCAACACTAGGTGCTAACTGTTGTACAATAGTTTTCTGCAACAACACAATAGGAGCAGCAACACTTTCCAATAATTTCTGTTCCGCATCAGTAATATGACAATATTCAGAAATTACCTCTATATCCCGCGCCATCAAAGCCAGAGGTTTATCCGGACGGCGTTTGCGATGACGTAACTTTTGCACCGCCTCCTCATTAGTGGCATCGCAAGCAAGATGAAAACCGCCTAACCCTTTAATAGCAACTATCATTCCTCG
>NZ_JAAHGK010000682.1:0-4130 GCF_010672505.1 Okeania sp. SIO2B9
TGAGCACAACTATAGCTCCCAATCTCTCAGAAGCATTTGCTTGAGTTACTCAAACACCTATTAATAGTCCTTGAGAGTCTACAACTATATGGCGCTTACGCCCTTTAACCTTTTTTCCACCATCGAAGCCATAGACACAGCCCTTTTTTCTATTGTTGAACGTACCTTTCCCTTTACTGAATTAATTTTTCCCAAGCCTGCCACAAAATTTGTGAAGTTTCCACCGGACTTTTCGGTAAACTTTGCCGCGCCTTCTCCAAACACATCTGTGCTTTTTGCTCATCTCCAGACTTCTTAATTGCCAAACTCAACCATAACCAAACCATAGGTTGATTCCCCTCAATATCCAAAGACTTAAAATAACTTTCCACAGCCTTTTCATATCTTTGCAATTGATAAAATAACACCCCCAAACTTCGCCATGCTTGCCAATGATTAGGCTGCAATTTCACAGTTTTTTGATAACAAAAAATTGCCTCTTCATAACGTTTCAACTGATGACAAACCTCAGCCTTCTTATACCAAGCATCATAATTATTTGGTCGAATAGAAATAGCAAGGTCATAAGAAGCGATCGCTGCTTCAGTTTTCCCAAATTCTTGCATAATTCGACCTTTAATAACTTGTGGAATACCCCCAAGCATTTTTGTTAACAAAGAAGGATTATTACCTCCTGCTTGAGATTTTGAAGAGGCAAAACTTTTCTGATATTTTACCGACTCTAATTCTTTTAAAACATCTTCTACAGACTGATACCTTTGATTAATGTTTGGAGCCAAAAGCTTATCAATAATTATCCCCAATTCTTTACTAATATTAGACTGTAAATATTGTCGCCAAACCCACTTACCCTCAACAACATCAAACAACTCAAAAGGCGCTACTTGAGTCAACAAATATATACAAGTAACCCCCAAATTATAAAGGTCACTAGCAGGAACCGCCTTTCCCGCCAACTGTTCCGGAGCAACATATCCCGCACTACCAATCATCGTTCCAGTTTGCCCAAGAGAAGATTCTGTAATTACCTTGCTAGCTCCAAAATCCACCAACACCAACTGGCCTTTAATTTCCCCTCTACCATCAGGAAGCGTAATTGAGTTTCGCCGAATAATATTTTCTGGCTTAATATCGCGATGAATTACCTGCCGTTCGTGGACAAATTCCAACACAGGCAACAAATCCCAAAGTAACTCCTGAATCTGATTTTCAGTAAAAACCCCATTAACAACCAATTCCTGCTCTAAATTTTGCCCATCAATAAATTCTTGGATGAGATATTGTTGCTCACCTTGTTGAAAATGAGCCATTAATTCTGGGATTTGAGGATGTTGACCCAACTCATCAAGTCTGGCGGCCTCCCGACCAAATAACTCAGCAGCTTTTTCGGCATTGGCACTATTTTGAGGAAAAAATTGTTTAATTACACAACGGGGTCGGGAAGGTTTATACTCATCTACAGCAAGGAATGTTTTGCCAAAGCCACCTTGACCAATAGGCTTAACAGTACGGTAGCGATCGCCCAAAAGTAACTTAGCTCCGCAGCTGTGACAAAATCGATGACCGGAAGGATTATATGGCTTTCGGCATTCAGAGTTAAGACAGTAGCTCATCCTGATTTTTAACTTGAAAATTTAGTTATATCAACTCACTTCAATTGACCTTAATATTAGGCACTACTGTTGTTTGCTAAAGCTTAAAAACATAGACTATCTTAGACAAATATATACAAAAGGAATATATACAAAAGGTCTATGTTTTTACGCCATTAATCTGTGTTATTATTGCATATGTCTGCTAAGACCAGAGGATTTTAGTAACAATTATGGAGTGTTTTGGACTCGACTTTTCATAAGGACGAAAACCCCAGAGGGAATCCTAAACTCAATGTGTTTGAGCGGAACATTAACCTTCTTTGCCAGTAGACTTATGGACAGGTGAGCCGGAAAATCGCTCTTAGTCACCGATGAAGAGCGTGTCTAGGATTGTCTAGATTTTTAGAAGGTGCTACTAACTTCTTATATCATCAGGACTTACGCACGGACACTAAATCGAGTGAGGGCGAATGCCATTTGCTAACGCAAAGCTCCGAATGGCGTCCCTACATATGACGTTTTCAAGGTGAATTTGCGTAAGTCCTGATCATGTCCGTTTAATTAGCGATCAAAAACTATCTTCTCCTTTTCCTTTTTTTTTCCTCCTGACTCCTGACTCCTGACTCCTGACTCCTGACTCCTCCGTTCTATCAGAGTTCAGATTCGAGAACCGAAGAAGGGATAGGTACTTCTTCAACAGTTGGATATTTTTCTATAGTTAAATTTGATTGCTGAGCTCCAGATAGTCGTTTGAGAAGCTTAGGTTTAGGGTCATGTAGCAAATAAATAATCCGATCGCCTGGTTGCCAATTTTCTGTGGCAGATAATACTTGAAGACTTCCTTGCCTTTCAATCAAAAGTGGCATTAACTCCCTTGCTCCAATAAGTGCCTTAAGGTGAGTCTTTTGGAACTCAAATCCCAATTGCTTAAGGACTGTTTCCCCTAATTTCACTTCTCTGTCAGAAAGATATTTATTCCAACTTTTGATATTTAACTCTAAAGCAAATGGTTGTTGAACCTTCTCTTTACCATTTTGACTTTTATGCTGGGGACTTTTTGGATAAATAGCTAATACTCTTGGTGGCTTAAATTCTTCTGCTGCTCTTTGAGCCAAAACTAAATTTACTTCTTCATTCTTAGTCATTGCTAAGAAAGTTCCCACTGATTCTAAACCAGCCTCTTCTAGGACATTAGTATCAAAGGCACTACTTTTGTATACTTGCAAACCTTCCTTCTCTGCCTGCTGACAAGCTTCCTCATCCGTATCTATGAGTACCACTGATTCACCCCTGTCCTTAAATATACGTCCAATCAATCGGGACAGAGGATTGGAACCCACAATAACAGCACCAGTAGCAGCACTAGAAGTAATTCCCAAAAATTGAGCCACAAACCTTGCGGTTAGTCCTTGACTAAATACAGTCATAATAATTGTCAAGAACACCAAAGCCTTAATAGAGTCACCACCATTAATACCTTTCTGAGTTAACAAGATAGCAAACAAAGAAGAAACTGAAGCCGAAACTATTCCTCTAGGAGCAACCCAACTGACAAACATCTTTTGTCGCCAATTAAGCTTACTATTCCAAGTACAAATTAAGACGTTGAGAGGGCGAACCAGGAACATCAAACTCAAAACGGTAAATACACTTCCCCAACCTAGAGCAACAATACTTGCTAAGGATAGGTCTGCTGCTAGTAAAATAAACAACACTGAAACGGCCAACATTGTTAGTTGTCCTTTAAACCGCCTTAATAATCGTAACTCTGGTATTTCGGCTGCCCCAACGAAAATTCCTGCTACGACTGTGGTCATCAATCCTGATTCACTACGGACTTGTTCTGCTAGACCAAACATTCCCCATAGAGCCGCCAAAACTACCAGATTTGCTAATTCTTCAGACAGAAACTTTGCTCTTTTGAGGGTAAATCCTAAAATCCAGCCTCCTGTTGCACCAATGATAGTCCCCATTCCTAAGCGCACAACTAGGTCTCTAAATAATCCTAAAGGGTCAGCGCCTTCATTTAAAACTATGTTCAATACCAATACGGCCAGAATTGCTCCTACAGGATCGATGAGAACTCCTTCTCCTTCCAACAAGGTCGCTACTTGTCGGTCTACTGAAACCTGTTTGAGCAATGGCCCTACCACGGTTGGCCCTGTAACTACTACTAACGAGGCATAAAGGAATGCGATCGGCCAGGGAAACTCACCTAACCAGTGAGCGGCCATGCCACCACCAATTAAGGTTACCAGTGTACCTATGGTTACTAAGTTGCGGATACTACCGGAAACTTTTCCTAATTCTCTAAGTTCCAAATTCAAGCCCCCCTCAAAGAGAATGAGGGCTACAAATAAGGATACTACCACTTCTAAACCATTACCCAGTAGGTTTGGATGTACCACTCCAAAACATCTTTGCCTACTAGAATACCAAATAGTAGTAAAAAGACTATCGCAGGTACTTTCAGGTAGGCTGCCAGAACTTGGGCTGCTATACCACTGATTACAGTCAGGATGATCAGCAGAGTTA
>NZ_JAAHGK010000683.1:0-4125 GCF_010672505.1 Okeania sp. SIO2B9
CTTATATCATGTCCGGTTAAACAGTGATAAATAAATAACTACGGAGTCCTCAGGAGTCAGTCCTCAGGAGTCAGGAGGAAAGAGGTAATAAAGAAGAACAACAGGAGAAGAAGGAGAAAGTTTTTTTATAACTAATTATCCGGACATGATATTATTTGTAGGACAAGAACCTGCTTCGACATTATGAATTTTCCTGATGGTTATAACTCTATTATTGGCGAGCAAGGAGTGAAACTATCAGGAGGACAAAGACAAAGAATAGCGATCGCCCGAGTTTTGCTAAAAAATCCAAATTGTCATTTTAGATGAAGCAACTTCAGCTTTAGATTCTGAGTCAGAAAAATTAATTCAAGAGTCTGTAAAGAATCTTTTTCAAGGACGTACTAGCTTGGTTATTGCTCATCGACTTTCAACTATTTGTGATGTAGATTTAATTGGCAAACTTACTTTTAAACTACCGTATGTAGGAGCAAATGGCCATTCGTCCTGACTACTAGAAACAACCGTGCGTATTTGTAGCAAACATTTATCAAATTGGTATAAGAGGATAAAGTGAAAGATAAAAAAATTGAAAATACAAGAGAAATATTATCAGAAACAGAGCAAGATTTTATTAAAAAATCTCAATATATAAAGCCTAAAGTTAGCAAAAATAATAACTTCCGCTCTGTATCAAATATGTTGAGTAAAAAATTTCAATCTCCCTTACAAGCACCAAAAGTTGACAATCCAAACAAACAGGAAAAAATAGATAATATCTCTCAAGGTAGTAGCGGAAAAAACAACAGAAAAAGCACAAAGTTGGTTGTAGAAAAAATTGCCAGAACAGTTAATATAAAAAATATCAAAGAAATTTTAGGTCGTCGTAAATTTTGGTTAGGATTAGGTGGTGTCGGAATAGGTAGTATGATCATTTATGGTGGAATAACTTGGCTGAAATTAAAGCAAAGTTTACCAGATATTGCCGATATTTCTTCCTATAGTAGAGACGGCACTTTAACAATAAAAGCCGCCGATGGTAAAATTATCCAACAAACAGGACCTGCTACCAGAGAAAAAATTAAATTAGAAGATATTCCTGCTCCCTTAGTTCAAGCTTTTATTGCTATTGAAGATAGACGCTTTTATCAACATACAGGAGTTGATTATCAGGGAGTTATTCGAGCACTTGTTTCCAACTTAATTGCCAGAGATGTTGTGCAGGGAGGTAGTAGTATCACACAACAGTTAGCACGGATGGTTTTCCTAGATATGGAACAAACTATCTGGCGTAAACTCCGAGAAGCAATGCTAGCTTGGAAAATGGAGCGGGAGTTATCCAAAGAAGAAATTCTAGAATTATATCTGAATATAGTCTATCTCGGTTCTGGTGCTTATGGAGTGACTGATGCTGCCTGGGTCTACTTTAGTAAACCAGTTTCGGGACTAAGTTTAGCAGAAATGGCAACTTTAGCAGGTTTGCCACCAGCACCCAGTGAATATTCACCCTTAGTAAGTCCAGAAGCAGCTAAAAATCGTCGAAATATCGTGTTGGGGGTAATGCAAGAAGCAGGTTTGATTTCTCAACAGAGAGCTGAGATAGCGATCGCTAAACCAATAGAAGTACAACCCAGTGCGCCAAAACGTTTGATAGTTGAAGCTCCCTATTTTGCTAACTATATTCAGAAGGAGTTACCGAAATATGTTTCTCAAGAAGTCATAGAAGCAGGTGGTTTGACAATAGAAACTACATTGGATCGCAATTGGCAAGAAATAGGGGAACAGGTAATTCAAGATGCTGTTGATATTGATGGTGCTCGCCAAAGATTCGATCAAGCAGCATTAGTCGCCATTGAGACTACCACCGGGGAAGTTAAGGCGTTGGTAGGAGGTCGAGATTTTGCCGAGAGCGAATTTAACCGCGCTATTCAAGCACAACGTCAACCAGGTTCGACTTTTAAAAGTTTTGTTTATGCTGCTGCAGTTGCTGCTGGTTTTCCTCCCACTGATGGTTATCGAGATGTACCCTTTACAGTGGATGGTTATAAGCCAAAAAATTATGGTAAAAAGTATGGTGGATGGCGATCGATGATTGATTCTTTGGCTTATTCTGTGAATGTGGTAGCGGTACAGGTATTGATGGATGTGGGATTTGAACCTGTGATGAAGTTAGCTGAGGATATGGGAATTAAATCTGAGGTCAAGGCTACATATTCTATGGCGTTGGGTACTTGGGAAGTAAATTTATTAGAGTTAACAAATGCTTATGCTACTTTGGCGGCAGAGGGTAAGTTTATTGGTGCTCACGGAATTAAAAGAATAATTAATCAAAATGGTCAAGTTGTTTATGAAGCTTATGCTCAACCAAAGCAGGTTTTAGACCGCGGCAGTGCTGCAATAGTTACCTGGATGTTAGAAAATGTAGTTAAATATGGTAGTGGTACGAATGCTTATTTGTACGACCGACCTGTAGCAGGCAAAACGGGTACAACTGAGGATGCACGAGACTTATGGTTTATTGGTTATATTCCCCAAGTGGCAACTGGAATATGGTTAGGGAATGATGATAATAAACCAACCTGGGGTGTCAGTAGTACAGCAGCTTTTAATTGGCGACAGTTTATGAAACAGGTAGTTGAGGATATACCTGTTAAAGATTTTCCTGACAGACCCAGTTTTTACGACCGCGAACCTACTATTGAAGCTAGACCTGTGGAGCCAAAATGGATGAGGTACGGGAAGATTGGGCCTGATGGTAGGGATGTGAATGAGAAGAATGATTACGATAGAAATTATTAGATATCTTCAATAAAAGCGTAAGAGTTTTTTCTTCTGTAGTAGCGATCGTGAAGCGTTGCGTCAACAATATCGCCTTTCCGCAACTCTGTCGTTCAAAATTTCCCAAGCTTATCAATTGCCCTGACTTTATTTTTAAGTCTTCAGGATTACTGAGGGTTAAGTTTATTTTCAAACTCCTGGGAATGTCTCTACTTTATTTACAAAAATTAACTATATAAAGATTCAGTAAAGATTCTGATTTGCTATTGCTTTATGGGGGTGATTAGTACTACTTATTATTGTAAGTAAACAAAAGTTAGGGGTCACCCCATTTTTTAGGAAACAATGAGAATATCTAGATTAAAATTAAACCAATTAATAAAGATAAAAAGCTAGGAAAAATCTCCTAAAAACAACCAATAAAATACAACAATACCCCTTCATAAATTGGAGGGGTTTATTCTATTAGTTATCCCTAAATAATTAACCTTCATAACTATTAATTACTCCGTTCCGTATCGATTTTAGACTTCTAATTTATCTAACATGGCCACATAAAATATCAACCTTTCCCCCTCTACCAATATCGCCCATAAATAATTATTTAAAACGGGAAAACTGAGATTATTAATATCAGAAGCATTCTCTAAATTCCCAAATACATATACTTCATATCTTCATCACAATAAAAATTATCTTTCTTCACCTTGATTATTAAAATCAACTCTTTCATAAAGGTCGCTAAATGTTATTTCAAAATCTAGAGCAGTTAACTTTAAACTTGACCCTTCAGATTCATAATATGTAACTTCCCATTTATCCTCAGAAGTTTTAACATACTGTTCGATATAAAACTGATATTGGTCAATCAAAATATACTCTTTAAACTCAGGAATTGACCGATAAAATTTAAACTTATCCCCTCGGTCATAATTTGCTGTTGATTTTGATAATACTTCAACAACTATGAAAGGGTTAGTAACTGTATCTGTACGACTTTGATGATAGATTGGTTGATCTTCAATTATCATAATATCGGGGTAAGTATATAAATTATAATCGGGTATCCATAAACGAACATCACCGATAAATACACGATAATTTTTGCCTTTTAAAGCAAACTTTAAGTAAGCACAAAAATTACTGGCAATTTCGTTATGATTAGTAGTTCCACCTGTCATTGATATTATTTCTCCATCTAGATATTCATGTTTATCTTCAGCATTTTCTTCTAATAATAGATATTCTTCTGGAGTATATACTTTCTTGCGTGTCTGAATTTGCATATTTTTTTCAAGAGTATTGTTATTTGGCATTGGTGAATTAGTGTATGATATTAATCTTAATTATTTAGGAGTCAACCCACCC
>NZ_JAAHGK010000684.1:0-4121 GCF_010672505.1 Okeania sp. SIO2B9
GTGTAGACGGTGGGGTATTAAACCCCACCGTCTACACGGTGTTCAAAATTACTTGGGGTGAGAATCCCCATGTAATTTTCCTCCTGTCTCCTGTCTCCTGTCTCCTGTCTCCTTCTTCAAGTAGTTGGAGATAAATTTAAGAAGCATAAGTTAGGTGTATTAGGTTGAGATTTTGAGTGTTGATTAATTCTTTATTTGTTATTTTCATGCTATCTTCTCTACATCATTAACACAAGTTCTAAGCTTAATAAGTTTTCATAAAAATTTTTCATCACTAAATCCAGTTGAGATAGACCAGACAAAAGTCTACTATAATCCATCTCTATCAAGCTTTTTTCCATAATATACTTGGTCTATAGTAATCATATTTGGTATAACTTTAGTCAAATTCAATAACCTCTAATATTATGTCTCTTTAAATAAGCACAATAAAAAATTTAGAGAGTAGGAAGTAGGGAGTAGAGAACAAGGGGAAGTTTGAAGAATATTATCTCTCATAAAGAAGAAAATTTTTATTATGGCTAATTAATGAGATTTAATATAACTCACAGTTAAATTTTTGGTAAAATTATCAATATATTTAATAACTATAGTATTTTTATCATTTTCTTTGTGGGTTTAATACCCCACCGTCTACACGGTGTTCAAAATTACTTGGGGTGAGAATCCCCATGTAATTTTCCTCCTGTCTCCTGTCTCCTGTCTCCTGTCTCCTGTCTCCTTCTTCAAAGCAATTCCCAAGAAGCGTGAGGTACAAAATTTATTTTTTTTAGGGAGTAGGGAGTAGGGAGTAGGGAGTAGAAAAGAAGAAAAAAAACTGTACCTCAGTAACTTGAGAAACGCTATATTTGATATGTAAATTATAGATTGAGGTTTTTTCTTATTAAAAAAAGCGGGCAGATTGAGTACTTATATCCTTGTGTTTGCTACTATTGAATACTGCTTTCCCTCCTTTACTATTCCCTCCATACCTTTTTCATAGCACTTGCTCTCCACATCCTAGTGTCGCTATCCGGAAGTTAAAAGTCATGCATTTAAAAGCGAGTGCTAATTGGCGAGGTTTCCTACGTATAAAGTGCGGAAGTAATTCCGCACACAGCCCCTCCAGAATGTAAGACGCACATCTGACAGTCAATCATTTTTGATTTGTAATTGTTTGAGGATTTTGTAAATAGTTTTCAACTAATAGTTTGGGTTGAAATATATTTTATAGCAGTCCTAAGGAAAGGAGAGGGAAAAATCGAAAACTTAAAACTCAGACAACGTAAGATTTTTCCTGATTCCTTCTTGCTTATGCTATAAATTATCTTTCTCTTGGTTTCAGTAGAAATCTAAACAGTTTGCGGAGCATTCCATCAGAAAAAGCTTTTTAATCTAAAAGAATAAAAATTTGGTTGTAAAGAATAGTCTATTCAGTAAATTCTAATTTGTTAGATAATAATTTTAATTAAATCTACAAGAATAAAAAAAATCTGAACATTTTTAAATTTTTACTTTTGAGTTGGAAAAACTCCTGACTCCTGTTTAATTTGATAAGATACACTTTGCTATTGTAGATTAACTTAGTTCAGGAGTCTATATAAATCACCATGCAGCTTGCCAAAAGGTTAGAACGAATACCACCTTATCTCTTTGCTGAAATTGACCGTAAACGGAATGAATTAGTTGAAAGAGGAGTTGACATCATTAATTTGGGGGCAGGAGATCCAGATCGACCCACACCAAAACATATTATCCAGGCAATGCATGAGGCAATTCAAGACTCTACCAATCATCATTATCCGCCCTACAAAGGTATAAAGGAATATAGACAAGCAGCAGCAGATTGGATGAAACGTCGGTTTGCCATTGAAGATTTAAACCCAGAAACAGAAGTAATTTCTTCAATAGGTTCTAAAGAGTCAATTCACAATACTTTCCTAGCTTTTGTCAACCCAGGGGATTATACCATAATTCCTGACCCTGGCTATCCAGTTTATCGCACCTCAACAATTTTTGCGGAGGGTCAACCCTATCCAATGCAGCTTCAGAGTGAAAATTGGTTGCCAAATTTAAAGACTATTCCTCAAGAAGTGGCTCAAAAAGCAAAATTGTTGTGGGTGAATTATCCTAATAATCCTACTGGTGCGACAGCTAATTTAGATTTTTTTCAGGAATTAGTAAACTTTTGTCGCCATTATGACATATTACTATGTCACGACCATGCTTATTCTGAAATGGCTTATGAAGGTTATAAACCTCCTAGTATATTACAAATTCCTGGTGCAAAAGATGTAGCAATTGAATTTCATAGTTTATCTAAGTCTTACAATATGACAGGATGGCGAATTGGTTTTGTAGTAGGAAATAGTTTAGGAATAAAAGGATTAAGTCAAGTTAAATCTAATGTAGATTCTGGAGTATTTAAAGCAATTCAAAAAGCGGCGATCGCTGCTTTTTCTACTACTGAAGAAGAGTTGCAAAGTTTAGTAGCTGTTTACCAACAGCGAAGAGATATTCTAATAGAAGGTTTACAATCTTTAGGGTGGCCGATTAAACCTAATTTAGCAAGTTTATATGTATGGGTTCCGGTTCCCAAAAATTATACGTCTCAAGAATTTGTTAACTTATTGTTAGACAAATGTGGCATTATCGTGCCTCCTGGAAATGGATATGGTGCTTCTGGAGAAGGGTTTTTTCGTATTGCATTAACAGTGGAAGAAGAGCGGATTTATGCAGCATTAAAAAGAATGAAAGATGCAGGCATTAGTTATCAATTAAAGCAAGAAGGAAGAGGGAAGAGGGAAGAGGGAAGAGGGAGGAAGGTTATTAAGCAAGAAAAAACTTAAATTTCCTGTAGATATTCACCAAAGAATAAGGTCTGAAGCCTCCCCCTTTCAAGGGGATAAAAAAATGGGGATAAAAAAAATAAAGTTCAATATTTCAAACCCCTGACTTTCCTGCGGAATGCTGGGCAAACAAGTAGAGGTACTGATAACTGAAATAACCTTTGGGTTTACACAAATAATTGCCTTCGGACATGATATTAAGGGTGAAAAAAACTGATGATTTTCAACTAATAAAGGAAGAAGGAGGAAGGGTATTGAGCAAGAAAAAAACTTAAATCTCCTGTAGATATTCATCAAATAATAAGGTCTGAACCCTCCCCCTTTCAAGGGAATAAAAAAAATAAAGTTCAAGATTTTAAGCCTCTGACTTTCCTGCGTAATGCTGTGCAAACAGGTAGAGATACTGATAACTGAAATAACCTTTTGGTTTGCACAAACGATTGCCTTCGGACATGATATTAAGGGTGAAAAAACTGAGTATTTTCAACCAATAATTGTGTTTGAACAAAAAAAATTTTTACCAAATAATTAAGGTTTAAAACCAAATTTATAAATGTTTGCTACAAATATCTAGAGTATTTCTTAGGAGTCAGAAGTCAGGAGTCCTATGGGAATGCCTTTAATACGATTTTTTAGGTCGTAAATTATCTTTTTTTTCAAAGGGACATCTCCTGTAAAATCTTTTTATCGTTCTTACTATTCGTAACATTCTTTTTGAAAATTGGTATCAAGCCTCTTTTGAGTTGAAAAAAGTGCTAGATATCACGCCCAAAACCCTCAAAAAGTTACCATCAAAGGCAGGGGGGATTACAGAAAAATTTAGTAACTTGATATTCTGCGGAAAAATCTGCAACATAAATAGCTTTAAGATTTTGAACGTCTTTAGCTTGGTTAATATTTACCTGAATGTTTGAGGCATTTATTCTTAAATATTTATCGACATTTCTCGTACTTTTAACTTCAACTTGTTTATTATCAATCCACTGATAATATGTATATGGTTCTTCTACTACATAACGAACTTTTGGAGCCATTTGTTCGAGGCGTTCTCCTGCCACACCCGCAGCAATTTTGGCAATTTTTGCTTGTTCCCAATGATGATAACGATTACTGATAGTTGAACAGAGAAAAAATCCTCCCACTAACAAAATTAAAACTAGAATTAGATGTGGCAACTTTTTCAGTAAACTTGAATATTGAGACACTAATTCATTAATCAAAATATTTGGTTCTGATTTTTGATTACGGATAGTAAAACTGATAATAGCTATACTTAAACCAAAGAAACCAATG
>NZ_JAAHGK010000685.1:0-4119 GCF_010672505.1 Okeania sp. SIO2B9
TAATTCTCCCCTTCCCTATGGAAAATTAGTCGATTCATAGCAGAAAGTTATAGCAATGTGCGCTGGCATATTTACACATTATTTTTTGTACACCTTTTCGCTTACTGCACTTTGAGCTGGACATTGTAAATACCTGAGCGCTCATTGCTACTGAGCGCTCATTGCTATACCAATATTTTTTTATATTACTAACAGGACTTATACCAAGCGTGAAAAAAGAATGTTACGAATAGTAAGAGCGATAAAAAGACAAATGCAGGAGATATCCCTTTGACAAAAAAGATAATTTATGACCTGAAAAATGGTATTAAAGCTATTCTCATACAACTCCTGACTCCTAAGAAATACCCTAGATATTTGTAGCAAACATTTATCAATTTGGTATTACGCAAAATATGAAATCATACGCCATCTGTATGGGAAGGAAAAGTAAATCCTCTGAGATAGGCAAATAGTAATTATTGAGTCTTTTAGTTAATCCATAGAAATGTGCCGACCCTACCTCTATATGATGAGTACAGAAAACAGAAAAATTGATCCTTCACAGACATAAATAGTTATTTTCTCAACCTCTAAAAAATTTTACCTGCGTAAAAAAGAAAATGAGCTTGGATTTTCAAAGCAACTCTGATACTATAATGTTAATAGTGGTTGTTTGCCCGTACACTAGACTTTTTATTCAACGCAAAAAAAAGAAAGTTGAAAGTAAAAAAAATTAAGTGATCGCCTCCCAGGCAACCTCAAACAAAGGCATTCTCTGAAGCAATCCCGAAAAAAAGCGACACCAAAAGTAGAATTAGGATTGCCATAAAAGGGATAACTGATGACTGAAAAAAGGCGATCGCCTCCCAGACAACTCTAGATAACCTTAAACAAAGGCATTCTCTGAAGCATCCCCGAAAAAATGACACCGAAAGTAGAATTAGGATTGCCATCTCAAGCCAACTGTAATAGGTTAATTTTAGTAGGAATAATTCGCCCATATACTAGACTTTTTATTCAACACAACACATTTCCGAAAACCGAAAAAAACTCCCTTTATATATCACACAAACAAATTTTTGTCAAAACAGCAAAAGACGACCAAAGAAAAATTAGTCATTTTGAGCAAAGAAAATTCAGATAAATATCGGGCAAGACAACGGCAGAATAGGAATTAACAGCGTTAAAACTCAATCAAGATATAAAATGCGCCAATATTATCATAAGTATAGAATATCACAAAATTGAAAAAAACCTCTAAAAATATTGAAACCTCCTTAAGCAACTCAGAAAAATTTCCCCATTTAACAATCAGACAAAAACGGTAAAGTTTAAAATATTAAAACCAAAAACAGAAACTTATAACTTCATCTAATTTAAACCTCTAAAGCAAAATATTATCAACCAAATCAAAAATGGAAAAAACAAACATTTATTCAAACAAATATTATTAGGCACATCCGCAGCTCATCAATGCAAAATTATTCACCGAAAAACTGGGTTTGAAGCCTCCCCCTAAAAGGGGGACTTTGTGCTATGCTTAAAAAAGCGGAAAGGTATTCAACCGCTCTCAAAAGCTATAGCTACTTAATTGTAGCGTTTGCACCTTGAAAACTAGAGTTATGGGGTTTTGTACAGTAATGCTTGTACATGGAAAAGCTCTAAGCAACAATTACCAGAGAACCAAAGTTTTTTTGAGGCTTGAACTGTACCGTAGGGCATAGGGTAACAGGCTCTTGAAATAGAGCAAACGCGCAGGCGTGAGAACCATCTCTGGATTAGATTCCGCAAGGTATTTGATTTAAGTGGACTCTTTGTTGGCGTAGCCTTGCGTCAGCAAACCAAGAATCTTGGTTTCAGGAGAATCTCCGCGCCTTTAGGTTGGAGAGTATGTCAACCAACTCAGACTGAATTTTTTCTAGTTGCAAATCACGACCAATCAATACTAACTTAGTCTGTTTAACTTCCTCTTTTTGCCACTGACGGTCATAGAAATAATCAAAGCGCGAACCTACCCCTTGTAAAACTAAACGCATTGGTTTATTCGGCACCGCAACAAAACCTTTAATCCGATAAATTTCATCATTTATAGCTAACCTTTTCAACTTTTCAACTAACTCTTTTGGTTCAAACTCTTGGTCTAAAATTAAATGAACAGAATTAATTTCATCATCATGTTCGTGGTCTTCCTCAGTATCATGATGACTAGGTCGAGCATCTAAATCATCTTCAACTGCTGCATTAAATCCTAACAATACATCCGGACTAATTTCTCCCCCAATACAAGGAACTATTTTTACAGTTTTAGGTAACTGTTCCTTTAACCAATTTTGTACTTTTTTTAAAGTAGCTTCATCAACCATATCAACCTTAGTTAATAATACTAGATCGGCACAAGCTAACTGGTCTTCAAATAATTCCTCAATTGGTGTTTCATGGTCTAAATTTGGGTCAGCTTGACGTTGAGCTTCCAAAGCATCAATATCTCCTACCAAACTACCATTTGCCACTGCCTCACAGTCAACAACAGTAACAACTCCATCTACAGTTGCAGAAGTCTTAATTTCCGGCCAACGAAATGCTTGTACTAAAGGCTTAGGTAATGCTAACCCAGAAGTTTCTATTAAAATACTATCAATTTTTTCTCGGCGTTTTAAGAGTTGTTGCATAGTAGGAAAAAATTCTTCTTGCACTGTACAGCAAAGACAACCATTTGTTAGTTCAACAATGTTATTAGTAGCATCTTCTTCATCACAAACTTGACAGGAACGTAGAAGTTCTCCATCTATGCCAACTTCTCCAAATTCATTAACTAAAACTGCAATACGACGACCTTGATTATTTTGTAATAAATGGCGAATTGTGGTGGTTTTTCCACTGCCGAGAAAGCCTGTAATTACAGTAACAGGAATTTTTGCACTCATAAATTTTAATCGTGTTTATTGATGATTTTTTTGACAAATAGAAAATTTAGAATAAGGAACAAGCTAGGAAGAAAAAATTAGAAGAAATAAAACTAAGTATAAAATTGCCTAGATTTATTAGGTATAGCAAAAGTAAGAAGGAAAAATGAAGAAGGTAGAACCAAAGGAGCGAAAATTTTTTTGTCTGAGTTTTAAACTTTTGATATATCCGCACTCTTTCCTTCCACTGCTATAAATATTTTATGAACTATGAAGTTTGGTCTTTTCCTTGCTTTATATTTTTTCTTTTATCCGTAGCAAAAGCAAATATTGAATTGCTAATCAAATGAAGAAATAGAGTAATGATGAATCAAATAAGGAGAAATTTTTTTTCCATTGTTGCTTTCTGGAACTGTTGCCTTCTATAGAATTTAGTAATGAGTTTGAAACTAGATTCTAAACTTTTTTCCTGCCAAACAAAGTTACTAAAACTTTCCCCTGTTTTCTAGATAATTATAGCAGCTTTACAGCGCTTTTCAAATTGATGAACCACATCTTCACAAATCAAACCCTTGTAGGGACGTTCCATGGAAGGTCCCTACTGTGGTCTACCTAAATGAAAACCGCTGTAAAATAGATAGACTACAGTGACAATCTACTACCTACGGACGTTGCATGGAACCTCCCTACCTTCCTAACCTCAAAAATTTTGTAGTCTACTTAAATGAATTGCGCTGTAAATTTCTTACTTACATTTCCAATATAAATCCTATAGCTACATTTAATTAACAAACATGGCGGTACTAAAGTCATAGTAACCGAGTGATAGAAGAAACGTAAGAATTTCCTGCGGAATGCTGCGCAAACAGCGGTCAGCTATTAGCGCTTCCTTTCCTTCGGAATGCTACGCAAACAGCAGTTAATTTTGGGGAAGGTAAAAGCAACCTTTGAAATTGAGGAAAGAATAAAAAGTTACTGTTAAAGTCCCCTTCCTAAACCTTAGAGAAGTAATGAATAATTACTCATTGCTGAAATGCTGACTGCTAATAGCTGAATGCTTAGGAATAAACACAATTAACATTGAAAAATATCCGTATTTCTTCAACCATTAATTTTGCTTAAATATCTCCATGAATTAATGGTGGAATTCTTGCTAAAACACCTTTTTTTAAGTGTTCAGGTCTTTCCGACCAAGATAATAATCCATCAGATTTAGCATCATAGAGACTGGCAC
>NZ_JAAHGK010000686.1:0-4116 GCF_010672505.1 Okeania sp. SIO2B9
TGCTTTCAGAAAATTATTAATATTGCTGATATTTTCTGGTTCAATTAAGCTATCAAATCTGAGATAAATCGGAATATATTTATTATTATTGGCTTTTGCTTGTATCCTTCGCAACAGAGAAGTTTTACCCATTTGTTTTGGCGCTTTTATTCTCACTAATGAACCAGGATCTTCTATTTTTTCATAGCATTCAGACTCAATAGAACAACGTTTAATTCGATAACGTTCTATATAAAAAGGAGAGTCTGGTTTTTCTGGTCTACCAGGAATAATAATTTTGCTAGTCTTAAAACCATAGTCAGCTCTTAATTGAGGATGGACTAAGTTTGATTGATATTTGCTGAATGTTTCAAATAAAAATTCCCGAAATGAACTATGATTCTTGGGTAGATTAAATTTAGTAGCGATCGCTTTTAATTTTTTCCCTACATTTGATGTATCCCATTTCATTGACTGAGCAATTTGTTCATATTTATTACCTGCTAAAAATAAACTTAATGTTTTTACTTCATCATCTGCCAAGCTAGAGTAAATGTGTTCAAAAATTTGTTGATTCATCAATTTTATTTTTAAATTTGACTAAAATTAATGTAAGCATTCAGCCGTCAGCTATCAGCTATCAGCTATTGCTTTTAGTTAGTAATAAAAGCTTTCTTATATTATATCCAGAGAATTAACGAAAAAAAATTTTTTGTTTTACGAGCTTTAATTATAACTATGCCTTTTAATTTGGATAAATTAAGTTTTACTAAGGTTGTTTAAATCAAGATAACTTAACAAAGATTAGAAAGTCAAGATTAACATTAATAAGATTAAAATTACAGCCAATATATTTTTCGGCGTTGCATAAATGCGGGATGATTTTAATAGTTTTGTGGAATGGGCATCTTGCCCGTTCCTGATATTTTCCCGTTCCTGATATTTTCACCGCAGACAGGGACAGGCAGGATGCCTGCCCCCACTGGAAATACATTCTTTTAATTCTATAAAGCTGATAGCTGACCACTGAATGCTTACTCTAAGAGAAACCTTGACTACTGGATAAAATGTGAATCATATTTTCAGGTACATTCCTTACTATCTGCTGAATGTGAAAATATTTTCACATTGATGAGGATTAATTCATTTTTCTAGTTAGTGAAGATGTAACCTGAAATTTACTGTCATTTATTCCCCATTTGAAATTTAGCTGAATTAAGATTATTTGTAAAGGGAAGAAAGATAATTTTAATCCAAGATAATAGCTTTTAGATTAGAATAAGTTAAGAAAAAATCATTAACTTGCCATTGTCCCAAAAATATCCCTTGTCTGATAGCTGATTATTTCACAGCTTGACCACTAGAAATTCATCATCAAGCAAAATAATTGCTTCCCTAATTTCCCTCTCACAATAATCAGAAATACAGAAAAAAAGATGAACTCATTATTAGAAGAACAGCAAAATTCCGATTCTGAAGATACTAATAATAACATCAATCTCACCCTCGATCCGGAAACTCAACTCGTAACAGTCGATGACTCTTCACCAAGTATTTCCGTTTTATGGGACCGAGCAGTACAACAAGCAGTTATCAATACTTCCCCAGGCCCAACCATTGCTTCCCGTGCTTATGCGATCGTACACACAGCTATCTACGATGCTTGGAGCGCTTACGACCCATTAGCAATAGGAACTCAATTAGAAGATGACCTACAACGTCCCCTATCAGAAAACACCGATGCCAACAAAACTGAAGCCATGAGTTTTGCTGCTTATCGAGTACTCTCAGAATTATTCCCCACTGAGACAGAAATTTTCAACGAATTGATGGCTGAACTTGCCTACGATCCTAACAACACAACCACCGATACTACTACTCCTGCTGGCATTGGTAACGTTGCCGCCGAAGCACTATTAACATTCCGTCGAAACGATGGCTCCAACCAACTAGGAAATGACCCCAATGGTGACGGTACTCCCTACTCCGACATCAGTGACTATGAACCTAGTAATCCCATTGGAGACCCCGTTGACATCGAACTATGGACTCCCGAAACAATTCCCATTGATGCTGAACCCGGTGAGGAAGAGCGAGTGCAAACATTTCTCACTCCTCAGTGGGGTGATGTCATACCTTTTAGTCTCGCTTCAGGTGATATATTTCGACCAACAGCACCAGAACCATTCTTGCTAGTAGATGGTGAAGTAGACTTGGAAGCACGCACAATTACTCTAGCAGACGGTTCAGTTATCGAAATCACTCCAGATATTATTGGCACTATTATTAATCCTGCATTCATTGAACAAACAGAAGAAGTTATCGCAATTAGTGCTAACCTCACAGACGAACAAAAGTTAGTTGCAGAATTTTGGGAAGATGGCGGTGGTACATCCTTCCCCCCTGGAACTTGGATGACTTTCGGGCAATTTGTCTCAGCTAGAGATGACAATACATTAGATGAGGATGTCAAACTCTTCTTTAATTTGGGCAACGCAGTATTTGATGCCGGAATTGCCACTTGGGAATCTAAAACTTTTTATGACTATGCTCGTCCGGTACGAACAGTAAGGGAACTAGGAGAACTAGGGTTAATTGGGGAGTTTAATGCAGAGCTTGGTGGTTTTGCTATCGATGCTTGGGCAGGTCCTGGAGAAGGCACTCAAACTATTTTGGCTACTGATTTTCTCACCTATCAAACTCCTGGTAGTGACCCTTCACCTCCTTTTGCTGAATATGTATCTGGTCATAGTACCTTCAGTGCTGCCGCTGCAGAAATACTCCAACTGTTTACTGGTAGTGATGATTTTGGTGCTTCGATAACTTTTCAAGCTGGTGAGTCTCGTTTTGAACCTGGTGTTACACCGGAAGAACCTTTAACTTTGGAGTGGGATACTTTTAGTGAAGCTGCTGATGAAGCTGGTATTTCTCGTCTTTATGGTGGTATTCACTTTGAAGATGGCGATCTAAATGGTAGAGCGTTGGGGCAACAGGTAGCGGAAAGTGTCTGGCAAGAAACTCAGTTAGCGATCGCTCCTAATGTCACTATCGGTACAGATGAGGATGATGATTTAATCGGGACAACTGCAAATAATCTCATGTACGGAAATAGGGGTGATGATATCATCCAAAGTTTAGATGGTAACGACTTGCTTCATGGAGGCAAAGGTGACGATCTACTTGATGGTGGTCTAGGAGATGATATTATTGGTGGTCAGACCGGTGATGATATTCTCACTGGTGGACTCGGTGGGGATATGTTTGAGTTCGGGTTTGGTGATGGTGACAATATTATCACTGATTTTGAAGATGGAATAGATGTCATTGGTTTAGAGGATGGTTTGAGTTTCGAGCAGTTGACAATTTCTCAGATAGGAAATGACACTCGCATTAGTACTGAACGACTTTCTATTACATTGCAGGATGTACAGGACAGCGCGATCGGCATTGATGATTTTCTTGAGATTGTTTGAGTAATATCATTAGGAGTCAGAAGTCAGGAGTCAGGAGTCAGGAGAAGAGAGAATCACTTTGATGAGCGTAGTTATGAAAATTGGAGAATTTTTTTATCATTTTCTTTGTGGGTTTAATACCCCACCGTCAACGGTCGTGTTCACGCATTACTTGGGGGAGCGTAGACGCGGAGCGGCCCTTCGTTGACTATCCCCATGTAATTTTCCTCCTGTCTCCTGTCTCCTGTCTCCTGTCTCCTTCTTCAAGTCCAATTCCCCCGGATTTGATATCATTTCAGTTATCAATACCTTCTTCCTACTACTATAAAAGCTTTGCAATTTTATAGTTCAGGACTTACCCATGAGGCACGAAAAACAGGGATTTGAGATTGCTTTCCTATGGGTTGCAATGACGAAAAGACCTTGTACTTTGTAAGTCCTATAGTTTTTGGCAAACTCCATATCTCAAAATGAATGAGGTTTTACTTTGACACATAGTATTTTGACAAATTTATGAAAATATGATACCAGGTACTAAAAAAATCAGGAGATACTATGTTATATTATCATTTTCTTTGTGGGTTTAATACCCCACCGTCAACGGGGGTGTTCAAAATTACTTGGGGGAGCGAATCCCCATGTAATTTTCCTCCTGTCTCCTGTCTCCTGTCTCCTGTCTCCTTCT
>NZ_JAAHGK010000687.1:0-4116 GCF_010672505.1 Okeania sp. SIO2B9
AGGCAGGAGGCAGAAGGAAAGAAAAGGTTAGAAGGGAAAAGGTTTTTTATCACTGATTATCCGGACATGATATTACACATTAACCTTATACATAGTGTGCCACTATAGTTAAAACTTAAGTATATGTAACGTTTTGCCTAATTTCTAACATATTGAGAATTAAGATCAAATTTGACAAATAATCCTACTTCCTTTGCCTTGTAGAAATATTGGATGCAATGTCCTCACTAATGACTACTCTAACACTTAGTTATGAAAAAAAAGTTCAAAATCAAAAAATTACAGCCTGGGTATTAACTAACTTCATTCTACAAAGCTGCCATAAGTTTACATAAATTTATCGGAAGTATTAGAATAGTATAGTTAAGTATCAAATTGTAGGGGGTAATGATCATGGCTACAGATCGCCGCATTTCCCGGGTTGCTTCATTAATCAAGCGGGAAGTCAGCCAGATGTTGCTCCATGGTATCAAAGATGACCGTGTAGGTATTGGTATGGTCAGCATCACAGATGTAGATATTTCTGGAGATTTACAACACGCTAAAATATTTGTTAGTATCTATGGTTCTGAGGAAGTAAGATTCCAAACTATGGAAGGTCTAAAATCTGCTACTGGCTATGTTCGCAGCGAATTGGGTCATAGGATACGTCTGCGTCGGACTCCAGAAGTTATCTTTGTCGAAGACCGCTCTCTAGAACGTGGGACTCAAATTATATCACTTTTAAACCAGCTTTCTGAAGAACGTCAACAACAGGCAACGGAAAATCCTACAGAATCAGATTCTCAGAATATAGAAAAACTTACTTCAGACGGAATAGATTGAAGAAGGAGTCAGGAGACAGAAGACAGGAGACAGAATCAATTGGATGGGAATTTATACCCCATAAAGCTTCGGTATCAGGAGCCAGGTTATCGGAGAAAAGCCAAAACATTCTACTGACTCGGTCCTCCTGATGACTGACTTCCAGCTTTTCGCACAACGTCTGCGTCAGGAGAAGGCTGTTAATTACCCATTCCTAAAATCCCGATCACTAAACTATGAATTTAGCAGAAAAAGTTGCTCAGATGGTTGTAGTTAGAGCTTCCGGCAACCTATTTGACAATCAAATTCGTTATCCAGACTGGGAACCTCCCACCAATAAGCTCAAATATTGGCTGCAAGACTTGGGTGTTGGAGGAGTAATTTTTGTGGATGGGAGTGCTATAGACTTGGCAACTCGCATCCAACAGCTTCAGTCTTGGGCAAAAATTCCCCTACTTTTGGCTGCTGATATTGAGGAAGGAGTAGGTCAAAGGTTCGCCGGAGCAACTTGGTTTCCTCCACCAATGGCGATCGCTGCTATTGCTCAAACAAACCCCAAAAAAGCTATAGAGTATGCTGAAACTATGGGGACTATTACGGCTCAAGAATCTGTGGCAATTGGTTTAAATTGGATTTTAGCTCCAGTGGTGGACGTGAATAATAATCCTGGCAACCCAGTGATTAATATTCGTGCTTTTGGAGAAACGACCGAATTAGTGGGTCAACTGGCAACAGCTTTTATTCGAGGGACTCAACAATATCCAGTTTTGACTACTGCTAAACATTTTCCTGGTCATGGGGATACTACGGTTGATTCTCATTTTGAATTGCCTGTTTTACCCCACTCAGAAAGTAGACTGGCAGAAATTGAATTGCTTCCCTTTGTAGAGGCGATCGCTGCTGGAGTAGATTCTGTGATGAGTGCCCATTTGTTGATTCCTGCTTGGGACTCGGAACTACCTGCGACTCTGTCCCATAAAATTATCACAGGTAAGTTGCGCCAAAAGTTGGGTTTTAATGGATTAGTTGTTACCGATGCTTTGGTTATGGGGGCGATCGCTAATCGTTATGGCTTGGCAGAGGCTTCGGTTTTGGCCGTAGAAGCTGGTGCAGATATTTTACTGATGCCTTTAGATGCAGAGGTTACTATTAATGCTGTTTGTCATGCAGTTAGTCAAGGCCGTATTTCTGAATCACGGATTGATGAATCTTTGCAAAGAATTTGGCAAGTTAAAACTAAAGTTTATCCTACCTGGCAACCGGGAAATGAGAGAGGTTCAGAAAATTTCTCAGCCTCTACATACTATTTAGTTGAGAAGTTATTTCAATCACACGCACAAGAAACTGTAACTAAGATTTTGCATGATTCTCTGCAAGTAGGAGGAAGTTATCTCCCACCAAAACCAAATGTCAAGCATTTACGCAATTTAGTTTTTGTAGATGATATACTCAACAGTGCTTTTTTAGGGAATTATACTCCAGCAGTAGCTCTCCCCAGAAAATTTGGTTACCAACTACAAATTATTGACAGTAATTCAGAAATCCCAGAAGCTCTTACCCCCAATCATTTGACTTTACTACAACTATTTATTCGTGGTAGTGCGTTTAGTAAAATAGCTAGTCTAACACAAGCATCCCAAGATTTAATTAAGAAATTATTAATAAATAGTGAATTACAGGGTCTGATCATATACGGTAGTCAGTATACATTGAAACAGTTTTTACCAGAACTGTCATCAGATATACCTTATGTCTTTTGCTATGGACAAATGCCACAAGCCCAAGCGATCGCTTTAAAGCTTTTATTTCAAAGATTTACAAATTTACAAGTATTTCTCTAAAATCTAATAAAACTCGCCTGACTATTGACAAAAAAACATTAAAATGATATTCGGAGACGATTGTTTCAGGTCAGGAGGGTAGAGAAATCCTCAATTAGTGACTTTGTAGATCGTATTTCATAGTACATAGTTGCAATTTAGACCAACAGTAAAAGAAATGTTTTGGTTCTATGACTTTTAGAATTCTTATCAAAAGAACATAACAAATTGTAACTCTGTATACTGAAAAAATTAACATTCATAATCCGGATTTTTGTTCTATATTATTAATAGCGCCAAAAATTACTCAAACTACGCTAAAAAAAAGGGTGACTATGACTTACACCACAGTTCAATATTCTTTAGACATCATCAGGGATGAAGCAAAAGAACTTGTACAAAAAGGAGTTCTTGGACGTCAGCAACCTATTTATACTCTCTGCCAATACATTCCTGTCAGAGAATGGGCTTGTGTAGAAGGTGAATTGGAAAAATGTAACTTTCTACTTAGAGACCGAATTGCTGACCTAATAGGCAACGAAAAATGGGAAAACGACTAAAAAAAACTAACTCAGCTAAATTGGACTATTAGCTGGGTTAGGTTTTGTAATTTATCCTAATTTATAAAGACTTTTTAATCCCTAGATAAATGGATAAGATTCATCCAAATAGAGGTATGTGATGTATTATCAGTTTTGAGAGTTTGACTCCTGAAGTTTATGTAAATCAGCTCGTAGACCGGCGATTTCTTGAGTTAGCTCCAGCAAATCTTCTTGTACGTCTGATGACACAAAACCAGAAGTAGAAGTAGGACTTGAAGAAGCCGTTGTACTATCAGTATTGACCTGACTATTTTGTTGATTCAAAATTGTATCAACAAAGTTCCTGGCTTCTTGTTCAGTCATCTCTCCTCTATCAGCCCATTCCTCAGTAAGTTGATTGAAATCAGTACTTAATTTATTCAAATTTTCATCTCGCTTACTAGAGTCTTGCACAGTTTCTATAAAAAAGGATGTAGCCCCCAAGGTGACACGAAATCCTTTTTGTAGTAGTTGAGTCAGATTATCCGGATTCATAATGGTAAGTTAATTGAGCATGAAATGGACATTTCTCGATCGCTGCAGATGAGAAACAAACTTATATTGGTATATTGGTAATATAACTAAGCTAGAAGCAAGTGGAAAGTTGTTATATGATATTTTCTAGATGGGCGAGTCTAGATATTTTTATTCTGATCACTTGTAATTTGGATTTAAAGCCTAATTGATATAGCTTCAATTTGTGATTATTATCTACTTGATTACGATGTTTTAATAATAATCTCTTCTACACCCAAATTTATTAACTTCTTTTCAACTTGGGAAACAACATTTTTTAAATTGATATATATCAATAAATATTCATTTTTTGTCAATCTGTATATCATTGAACCTTTTACCGCAAATGATAATAAATCTTTTGGTATATCGTCAAATTCAAAAAACTTTTGCAA
>NZ_JAAHGK010000688.1:0-4110 GCF_010672505.1 Okeania sp. SIO2B9
AATCACTTTTTTTTAGTGGTCACTTTTTGGGGCTGGCCTCTCCGATGCGATCGCACCTCTGAGTATTCTATCTCAGGAAGAGGGCATTGCTCCTACTGGTCACTTATTTCTGCCATCCTGCACTAGATCGGTTGAGTCATTATCTGATTCTTCTAGGAGCGAAGTTCAGATAAACATTCGAGCTTTTTACCGAGCAACCAAAGTTGATAACGCTCAACCACCATACGATACTATTAATCTAAAAGTGTTCTACCCAGGCAAAATGTCAGGTAGTGAGCAACAACAAAATCAGGGTATTGTACCTGCAGATCGCCAACAAGCTCCTTTTCCAGTAGTGATTTTATTCAATGGCTTTAACACCAACCCCGAACTTTACAAATGGCTAGCTATTAAGTTGTCTGAACGAGGAATGGTAGTAGTAACATTTGCCTGGGTTGCAGAAAACTTTCCTGGTATAATTAGCCTGACACCAGGGATTGATATTGCAATGTTAGCTCCTGATACTTATGGTACTGCTCCCACTGCTTCAGCTTTACCAGCAATCCTCAAAGAGTTAGACCGGATAAATTCAGACGGCATCCTAGCTGGTATGCTTGACCTAAAAAAAATTATTTTGGGTGGACATTCTGCTGGTGGCAGGGTGGCAATAGAAAGTGCTAGTCCTAACTTTTTTCCGCAAGTGGTAGCTGCTTTTGGTTATGGAGTACATACAGCAGCAGGTACAATGTTAGGATATGAAGCAGCAACAATTTTACCCCTGCCAGACTTACTGCCGCTGTTGTTAATAGGTGGTACTTGCGATGGAGTTATTGCTAATAGTAGTAACCTTTATGATACTATTTGGGAAGAAGCTACAACACCAGTATCGCGGACATTTGAGGAAGCAATTTCAGGAGGAAGAAATGATAGCTATTTGATGTTAGTTCAGGGAGCTAATCACTTTTCTTTTGCTTATCCATTTGATCCTACAACAGGTACATCTTTTCTCGACTTTCCTGCAACTCAACCAGAAGATGAAATTCGTTCTCTCATGGCAGAAACAATAGGTTTATTTATTGATGCCCACGTTCGTCAACAGGCAGCAGCATTTGATAAACTGAAGGAACTACTTAATAATGGTCATCCCTTAATTAAATCATTGGAACGCAAATAATGTCTGAAATGAAATCAACACAAATTAATCAACCCGGTCTCGTATTAATCAACCCGGTCTCGTACTTACACCTGGCGCTGAAGGTTGGTGGGACTCCGAACGCATCTCCTCACCACGCGTAATTCATAGTCCAGATGGCACCTGGAAAATGTGGTATTATGGGAGCGATGCCAGTTTTGACCGCCAAATCAATTTACCAACAGGTCGTTGTGGTCTGGCTATTTCCTCTGATGGCGTCAAATGGGAAAGAGTAAAAGGTCTCCTAACAATGGGAGCTATATTTGAACCTCACCCAGACGAAAATAGATTTGATTCTGCTCATGTTGGCGTGAGTGATGTCTACTTTAGTGACGGTCTTTACTGGATGTGGTATTTGGGTGGCGATCGCCAAGTTCTAGAAGTAGGAAAGTTTCAAGCTAAAGGTATTCAGATGCTTCCTGGTTGTGCAGTTTCTCGCGATGGCATTAATTGGGTGAGATTGGAAGGTCCTCACCGAGGTGCATTCCTGAGTCCTGGTCAACCAGGAGAATTTGATGCTTTATTTTGTGCTTGGCCACAAGTCCTTCGAGATAGCTCGTCCTGGAAAATGTACTACCACACCCTAAACCCAGAAAGACTATTTTTAGTAGGTTTAGCGGTTTCCCAAGATGGTTTTCAGTGGGAGAAAGTCGGTCAAATTTTAGGACCAGGAGAACCGGGAAGCTTTGATGAACGTGGTATTGCTACTCGTCACGTCCTGAAATGAAAATAGATGGTCAGTATTTGATGTTTTACGAAGGTGTTAACCAGAGTGGATATCATTCTATTGGTTTGGCTATTTCTTCTGATGGCATTGACTGGGAAAAACAACCAGGTTCAGAAACTGGTGGGTCTATTTTTAGTCATGCTCCTAAAGGTTCTGGTCGTTGAGATGCATAGGCGATCGGTACTCCTTGTGTTGTACCGATGGTAGATGGTAGTTTTCGGATGTACTATATCGGTGCTAATGAAGGAGGTCACGATGAGTTATCAAGTCAGCATCAAATAGGTTTAGCAGTTAGTGATGGTTCTAATTTTCGCAAGTGGCATAGATGGGGGGAGTCGGGAGTGAGGGAGTAGGAGAGTGAGGGAGTAGGGGAGTGGGGAGTGGGGGAGTAGTAAAAATAAGAATAATTAGGGCTTGCTGATTAAATCTCAAAGCATTGACTGATATTGGTTTTAGCATTTTTTGGTCAAAAAAAGTGCCAGTTTTTCAGCGGAAAAAGCTCAAAAAGCTAGTATTTTGGGACGATTATGGCAGAAAAATCACTCTTACAATTTTTCCGACTACCTCCTCTATAATTCCCATTTCTCCTGAACTCCTGTCTTCTCCCCCTACTAAAACACTTTTGAGCGCAAACCCTAATTAATGCTAATACCAATTTGAAAAAAGAATGCTACAAAAAGGTAGATGTCGATCGGATATGCTTAAAAATAGCTGCTCTAGTTCATTTTATATTAGGACTAAAGCCCAACTACGAGCTTGATTATAACTTTTTCCCTCTTCCTTCTTCCTTCTTCCTTACCTTTGCTATACAATACCGATGCTACCGGACATGATATGACTCCTGACTCCTGCTAATTACAGCAATGCTACCGGATTTGATATTAGCCTTCAGAAGCCTCCAAAATACTAACCAATTCTGAAATCTCTGTAATAGATTTTATTGCTGTATCTGCCAAAAAATTATGGCCATTGGTAGTAGGATGTATGTTATCAAAGAATAAAAAATCATCGGGGTTAATTGCTCCAGAAGCTAAGAAATTATCCGTGACATTCGTAAAGCCAAAATCAGTAGGGTTAGCAATAATATTGTCAACGATAGTCTTAAAATCAGGGCTAATAATATTAATATTCGGGTCTTGCTCTAATATTTGGGAAGCTGCTGCTAACCCACTATTGTGACCTTCACTTAATAAGCTTAATCCCTGTTGTTGTTCTGGTGGTAAACTCTGTCCGAATGGAGTCAAACCTAGATCGGGCAAGTTTGGCAACAGAAAATTTCTGGCTCCAATGCTTGCTAGCTTATTTACTGCCACTGACAAATTACCCACACTTGACTGTACACCTTGGGTGCTACCTCCCAAATAATCATTTGCACCTGCCCACACTACATACAAAGCATCAGGATCAGTTTCTGGAGTCTCTGCAATAAAATTGTCAATTTGTGTCTGCAGTCCAATTAACAGTGGGGGAGTACCCTCTGGCAATAGATTATTGGTATTATTCACAAATCCTGTGGTGGCTCCATTTACTGCAAAATTGAGACTAGAGTTAGATGTTAACTCTAATTGTGGTGCAAGAGTTTCTATCCATAGAGGGCCGTTGCTAGTGCGACCTTGAAAATAGGGAGGACTGGGTGGTAACAGACCGCCAGTAGCAACAAAAGCATTACCTGTATCAGACAAACTATCGCCAAACACATAGATATCGCTGAATAACGAACGTGGCAACCGTCCTTCAAATTGACCAGCATTGAGAAAGTGTTCTGTTGCTGTCAGTGAGGTAGTTACTAATGCTTCAGCAACATCTGAGTAACGGTCTAGATAAAAACTGGTGTCTAATAAAGTACTGGGGTTACGTTGTTCAAATTGACCAAAATTGATGAAGTGTTCTGTAGGTGTCAAAAGATTTTGTTCTACAGCAGCAGCAACTCCAGGGTTATTAGCGAGATAGAAATTAGTATTGAAAATAGCGTTGGGGTCGCGACTTTCAAATTGACCAAACCTAATAAAATGGAAAAAGCCATTACTGACTGTGCCATTGGCGACTGCTTCAGCCACTCCTGGGTAGGTTTCTAAATAGAATTGTTCATCAAATAGTTCGTTGATAGTTAATGCCATTGGTGATTTTGCTCAATTTTTTATATTTCTAGAAGGTATGGTTTATAGTGTTTATCCTATCATTTAAACTGCAAAAAATACTCGTTATAAATGGC
>NZ_JAAHGK010000689.1:0-4108 GCF_010672505.1 Okeania sp. SIO2B9
TAACACTGCTACGACTAAACCGAGAATCCCAATCAGATTACTCAGACGTTCGAGTTGTAGATTTAGAGGCGTTTCCACATCTGTGATATCTAGAACGCATCTAGCAGTTTTACCAATTTCTGTCTCATCGCCAACCGCTATGATTTCGATTACTCCATGTCCATCATTGACTACAGTATCTCGCAATACTTTGTTTGGCGGATAAGCGCAACCACTATTACCATTAGAGGATAAGTTGACATCTGCTATTTTCGGAACAGGTATTGCTTCTCCCGTTAAACTAGCTTCATTAACTTCCAGAGAAACTGCTTCTAATACTTGACCATCTGCTGCTATTTCATCTCCTGTTTCTATCAGTACAATATCGCCTACTACTAAGTCTTTTTTGGGAACGGTTGTAACTTTATTATCCCTAATTACTGCGATAGGAATTTCATCATTTACTTGATTGAGAATATCGAATTCTTTACTAGCTTTATATTCATTTAAAAAAGCAACAGAGGTCGCCAGAATAATGGCAGCAATAATGCCTAAACCTTCTACATAATTACCTTCAAAAATTCCGACAGTAATGGCAATAACGGCTGCAATTATTAGAATCCGAATTACTGGGTCGTCGAACTTTTCTAACCATAATTTCCACCAAGGCGATCGCTTGGGTGGCGTTAATAAGTTAGACCCGTATTTTTGCCTATTTGCCTCCACTTCAGCCTGCGTGAGTCCTCTATAGCGACTTTGTTTTTGCCGTGGTTCTTGAGTAGTTTTCATTAATTAATCTCCTTGCCAAAGTTAACTTTGGTGAGTATCGTTCTAATTTTAGTATTTTATTGTTTTATGTCTTAACTTTATTAATATATCTTAAATGCGTAATTTTGTCTAGAAATGTTTATAATTAGGACTTACGCACGGGCACTAAATAGACTGAGGGCGAATGCCATTTGCCCCTACCTATGGCGTTTTTAAGGTGAATTTGCGTAAGTCCTGATAATTAGGAAAACAACTCGTTTTTTTGTCTGTTTTTGCAATCAAAATATTTGATTTTTTCGTAAAATTATGCTATATTTTATTTTCCAAAAAAACGCTTATTTTGTGTGATAAAATGTCGATTGAACGTCTCAATAAAAAACAGTGGAAAACACCACCAAAACTTATTTCTTTATTTTCAGGTTGTGGAGGAATGGATTTACCATTTCATTACGCAGGATTTAAGGTGATTTGGGCAGTTGATTCTAATGTATATGCCTGTCAAACTTTTAAAAGAAATATTGCTGATGTTATCGAGCATAATCAAATTGAAAATATAGATATTAATGCAGTTCCAGAGGCGGATTTAATTACGGGAGGGTTTCCTTGTCAAGATTTTTCAATGATTTGGAAATGTCCTGGTTTAGAGGGTACGAGAGGCAATTTATATACTTACTTCTTAGAATTTGTTAAACGGAAACAACCAAAGGCATTTATAGCAGAAAATGTCAAAGGTTTATTAAGTGCGAATAAACATCAAGCAATTCAACGGATAATATCAGATTTTGAAAGTATCTCTCCAGGTTATTTAGTAAAGCCTAAATTATACAAATTTGCCGATTACGGAGTACCTCAATTTAGGGAAAGAGTAGTTTTAGTAGGGATTAGAATGGATACAGGTTTTAATTTTATTCATCCTCAACCAGAATATGGTCTTGGTCGTAAATATCCTTACAAAACTGCTGGTGAAGCACTTAAAAATGTAGAAAAAGTTCCGGATAATAATGAACATCAAAAAATTCAACCTCGAACAATTGAAATATTGAAAAGGATAAAAGCAGGAGGTAATTTTAGAGATATTCCGAAAGATAGTCCTTACTATGTAAAAGGAATGATTAGCCATGTTTATCGGCGAATAGATCCAGGCAAACCTTCTGCGACAATTATTGCTGGTGGGGGTGGAGGAACATGGGGTTATCATTATCCTGAACCAAGGTCTTTAACAAATAGAGAAAGAGCAAGGTTACAAACATTTCCTGATGATTTTATTTTTGAAGGTTCTTTTACTGAAATTAGGCGACAAATTGGTAATGCCGTACCTCCAGATGGAATTGTTTCTATTGTTGAATCTTTGATTCCATTATTTAAAGATGATTATCAGAAAATCGATTTATATAGTCTCAGTAAACATTTACAAGGTATGTCAATCAAAGATAGATTAAAATTCGCAGAATTAGAATCAGATGAACAACCAATACAGTTAAGTTTACTCTAATTTTTGAGATTAATTTTATGGCTATTTATACTAATAATTCAGAATTTGGAGGTGCTTTTGGTGATAGAGTGAGTATTCTTTTAAAGGAAGCTAATTCTGTTACTATTGAATCTGGCTATACCTCAGCAGTTATCTTACAGCAAGATCAAGAATATATCGCTAAAATTGTTAACGATGGTGGTAATTTTACATTGTTAGTTGGCATGGGAATGTTTGAAGGATTAAGTCGGCATACCTATAATAAATTAGGTGAATTAAATAGTTTTATATTATCTGCAAATCCTGAATGTGGAGGTGTTAGATTTGTCTGGAATCCACCACCATTTCACGGCAATATTTATAGAATAAAATATCAAAATGAATTGCTTTACTTTGCAGGGTCTTCAAATTTTTCTAAAAGAGGATTATTTGAGAATTTAGAATTTACTTGTAAAATTACAGACCTCCCTACTATCAATCAAACAGAAGCCTATATTAATTGGCTACTTACTGATAATATATCGGTAAATTTTGACAAGTGTGAATCATTTCCGATTGTTAAATCTGTCAAAGCTAACCGAAAAAAGATTAACTTTCAGAAAGTAGAAACTAAACCAATTATTAATTCTAAAGTTCCTTATGTGGATATATCTTTGGCTAGAGTCGATCGGCAACAACGGTCAAACTTAAATGCTTTTTTTGGCAAAGGAAGATGGAATAGAAAAACAGGTATTGTGATTCCTAGAGACTGGTTTGAAGTAGAAATTATTGTCGATATAGCTACAACTAAAAATCCTATTTATCCCAAAGGTGATTTTATTGCTTACACTGATGATGGTTTAGTATTTCCTTGTCGTACCCAAGGTGATTATCATAAAAATCTGAGGTCAAGAGATGACTTAAAAGTTTTAGGTCATTGGATAAAAGGTAAACTACAACAAAAAGGAGTTTTAGAGCTATTTGAACCAGTCACAAGTCAGACATTAGAAGAGTATGGAAAAAACTACATTCGGATGTATAAATTATCTGATTCAGACTACTACTTAGAATTTTAAGTAATAGCAATGCAAGTAGCTAATATTATCTTGAATTTTACTATCACCGTTAATTTCACAGATAAACCCGCCCCGACTAAATCTCTAAATAAAAAAACAACCACAATGAAACATATCATCACACTAACAATCATACTAACAACATTTACCCTGGTTAGTTGCAATAAAATACCATCTCTGAACAAACAATCATCACAACCAGAACAACCAACTTTTATTGCCAGAAAATCAGATACTCCTTTAAATCCTTTTGCTTTAACTAGATTAGCAAAACAAACGGTGGTAGAGATTGTAAGTGAGAGTTATTTGACCGCATTAATCTACCTACTTTGTGTCTGACAACTCTGGAGTGAGTGTCCTGACTCTTGCTCCTACCTTGCCACTATCAATCACTCAAGGAAAAGCTGATGCGTTTTAATTACAGAAAAATTGTTATTGTACTGACTATTATACTTACAGTAGTAATAATTATTGGTAGTTTATATGTTCTGCAAAAAATTTCAGTAGCCTATGGAATTATAAGTCTAAGACCTACTTCTCTGTTTACTAAAGCTTATGTGCGATGTAGACTCCCCCAAATAATATCTTTCATGCAATTGATAGAATCTTTTTTCCAGCCTTTATTCATTGCCACTTTAGTTGAAGTTATTTTAATTTTAGTCTTAATGATAAGCAATATTATATCCAAGTGTCAGGCTATGATGGGTGCTACAATTCTCTGTTTTTTGTATCTAATTTTAATTATTTATTATGAAATGACATTTTTTTATTGTATTCATGGTGCTTAAGTAATAATCTCACCCAGCCAACGGCTAATAGTTTTCTGTCCGTCGGG
>NZ_JAAHGK010000069.1:0-11498 GCF_010672505.1 Okeania sp. SIO2B9
AGAAACCTTAGAACCACCAATAATTGCAGCCAAAGGTTTTTGAGGATTATCAATTGCACCTTGGAGGAATTTTAATTCCTTTTCAATTAAATAACCACCTACAGAAGGACTCAAATATTTAGTCACGCCTTCAGTCGAAGCATGAGCACGGTGAGCAGTTCCGAAAGCATCATTCACATATACATCTGCCACAGAAGCAAGTTGCTTGGCAAACTCTGGGTCATTTTTCTCCTCTCCAGGGTAGAAGCGAACATTCTCCAGCAAAACTACATCACCATCTTGCATCGCTGCCACAGTAGAAGTTACATCCTCACCAATGCAGTCGTCACACTTTTTAACTTCCTTACCCAATACTTCAGAGAGTCTTTCTCCCACAAGAGTAAGACGCATACCATCATTTACTTTTCCCTTCGGACGTCCAAAATGGCTAGTCAAGATAACTTTTGCACCTTTGCCAATTAAATCTTGAATTGTGGGAAGAGCTGCCCGAATCCTAGTATCATCTGTAATACTACCATTATCAACAGGCACATTAAAGTCTGCCCGCATGAGTACCTTTTTGCCAGATAAGTCAGATGCCGATAAATTTGCTACAGTTTTTTTTGTCACAGGATTAATCTCCTAAGTATTTGTTTTATCAATGTCCATTAATTGGGATTGTATGGCCTATAAATGGATAAAATTAGGTTACACCAATTCGTTCACGGTAAACATTTTATCGGAGTCCGTGCCCCAAATATACTTCTATGTTTAAAACAGTTCTATTTCCTGTAGACCGTAGCCGAGAAGCTCGCGAAGCTGCGGAAAAAGTGATTAACATTGTCAAGACATATCAAGCTCGCTTGGTAGTAATTTCAGTGCGAGAAGTAGTTTCAGAAGGCCAGGAAGCTTTCCACCCAGAAATGACTTCTGAGCAAACAGTTACCCAACTTTTAGAGGAGGCTAAGGCTCTATTTGCCGGGCAGGGTATTGAAGCTGAAACGATCCAAAGGGAAGGCCATCCGGCTTTTACTATCTGTGATGTGGCAGATGAGATTAATGCTGACTTAATTGTGATTGGCTGCCGAGGTACTGGTTTGAGTGAGGAAGGAGCTACTGATAGTGTTAGTAACCGGATTATTAATCTGTCTCCTTGTCCAATTTTGGTAGTGCCTTAGATTTTAGATTTTAGAGTGTAGGGGAATTTGGGATTTGGCAAAATAGAAAAGGTGATGATTGGGGATTTTTTTAGAGATTAGCTTCCTGGTATCAGTTTTGTGAACAAAAACTAGCGGGTCTGCTAATAGCTAAAAATTTGACAAATTATTTTCCTCTGTTCCATTCTTTGCCTTTCTTCTTGCCACCCTCACCCCCCAAAAAAACAAAAAACTATCTCAACTTCTAGGCAAATACTCAGCGTAATCAGCAGAATTGCTTTGGCTAAAAATGCGGATTATGTTGGGAAAAATCGGGTTTCTATGAGAAAAATAGGATTAAGAACTGGGAAAAGCAGATTTTTGGATATCTTCATAGCTAGAGCTTTGTTTTTGCTTCACTATTTGTAAACCTTCCTTAAGTGCAGTCAGGCGATCGCCCATCCAGTAATTCTCTGGAATTAAGCCAGCAATTCCCAGCTTTTCTAACCGGCGTTTTACCTTTCCAGTTGCTCCAACCATAATGATATCTCGTCCAGCATCGATCGCCTCTTGAATGGCATTTTCAATCGCTAAAGAAGAAGTTACCCCTAGAATTGGTACTTCACTCAAATCGACAATCAACACATCATAATTACTAATGGCACTATGTTCTCTGGAAATCGCTTTGGCTACTCCAAAAATCATTGGCCCGCTCAAATGAAACAGCAAAACTCGGCCATTTGCCCAATCCAAAATTTGCTTTTCTTCGTCATTCATTACGATTTGATCGTCCGCATCAGTAATCGCTTTTACAGACTGAGATTGCATTTCTTCGAGACGTTCAATGGTTAAAATATTCGCGATAAAAACTCCCACGGCAACCGCTACCATTAAATCCACAAATACCGTGAGGAGTACCACGCTATAAACTATTCCGGCAGCTTTCCAAGAAATGTTGTGAACCCGTTTGAGGAAACCCCAATCAATAATATCAATTCCCACCTTTAAGACAATTCCTGCTAACACAGCTAGGGGAATTCCGGAAGTTAAAGGTGCCGCCCATAACACAACAATCAACAGTGCTAAAGCACGACTAATGCCAGCTAAAGCGGTGCGTCCTCCTGCTTGGATACTAACTACAGTTGCCGTTGTTGCTCCAGAACCAGCAATTCCACCACATAAACCTGTAATTAAGTTAGCCACCCCTTGACTGATTAATTCTTTATTAGATTTATGTTCAGTTCTGGTCAAACTATCTGACACCAAACAAGTTAATAGGCAATCAATAGAACCCACCATACCCAAAACCATGGCATTTACAAACATTAACCGTAAATTTTCAGCGGTAAATGTAGGAATTTGCAGTTGTGGCAAACCGGGGGTAATTTCTCCAATTGTAGCGATCGTCCGAATTTCTATATTTCCAAAGAAAATCAAAGAAATCGCTGTACCAATTACCAAAGCTATTAGTTGGGGAGGGACTAACTTTTTTAGTTTGGCGGGACAAAAGAACAAAATTCCTAGAGTAATTAACCCTAACAACGTTTCCCATGGATTAATATTGGTAATCAAATTAGGGAAAGCCTTAATCACGCCAATTACTCCACCAGAGGGGGTTTGTTGACCGATAAACGGCGCAATTTGCAAAAAAATCAAAATCACGCCAATTCCTGTCATAAAACCGGAAATGACGTTATAAGGAAGCATGGTAATATACTTTCCCAACCGCAGGACTCCAAATAGGATTTGAAAGATACCCGCCATCATCACCACGGTAAAGGCCATTGCCAGACCACTTTCGGGATTTACGGCCATTAATTCGGCGATAACAGCGGTGACAATGACCGTCATCGGTCCAGTTGGTTCAGAGATTAGACTAGGGGTGCCACCAAATAAAGCGGCAAAAAATCCGACTAAGATTGCTCCCCATAACCCTGCAGCAGCACCTGCTCCAGAAGCAATTCCGAAAGCTAGTGCCATTGGTAAGGCCACCACTGCAGCAGTTAACCCGCCAAAAATATCTCCTTTTAGGTTTCGGAAATGAATCGTATTGGTAATTTGCATGAAAGATTTCCCTGAATCACCGAAAAACTGGGTTTGAAGCCTCCCCCTAGAAGCTATGCTTTACCCACATCTGTTAAATTCCTTACAGGATAGGGGAGAGAGGGGAGAGGGGGAAGAGGGGGAAGAGAAGACTTTCCTGCCATTTCTCATATCTAGGACATAGGTGGCTAAAAGTGAATAAGGCAATTTCGGCATTTGCCAACTCTGACTAGCTACTTAAACCATCTCCCCACACGGACCACACGGACCACACGGACCACCCTGCAATGCTTCTAAGACTTATGGGTAAAGCATAGCCCTAGAAGGGGGACTTTTGATTTGATTTAATACCCACAAATATCCTATAGTATTGTGAGTTAAAAACGATAATTATGAAAGCTAGGTACAAATATCGAATTTATCCAACACCGGGACAAAAATACCAATTAGCAAAGCTATTTGGTTGTGTCCGCACAGTCTGGAACGATAGTCTAGCTTGTTGTCAGGAAAAGTATGCTTTAGGCCAGAAAAAACCAAGTAACTCTGAATTACAAAAACTCTTTATTACTCAAGCTAAAAAAACTAAAAATAGGGAGTGGTTGTCGGAAGTTTCAGTAGTCCCATTGCAACAATCATTAAATGATTTAAATCAGGCTTACCAAAACTTTTTTAATTCAACTAAAAGTAAGAGAAAAGGTAAAGCAATTAAACCTCCCAGGTTCAAAAAGCGAAGGTCAAGACAAACTGCTAGGTTTAGCTTAAGAGGATTTCAAGTAAATGAAGACAAAGTATATTTAGCAAAAATCGGCTTATTAAAAGTAGTATGGTCAAGACCAATACCTGGAGAACCATCATCAGTAACAGTAATCAAAGATTGTAGGGGCGATTCGCGAATCGCCCCTACTGGATACTTCTTGAGTTTTGTAGTAGAAATTCAAGCACAAAAACTACCAGAATCTAGCAAATCAGTAGGCATAGATTTAGGAATTTCTACTTTTGCCACATTCAGCAATGGTCAAAAAGTAGAAGCACCAAAACCATTAAAAAAACGAATTAAAAAATATAGAAAATTAAGTAAATCATTATCAAAAAAAAGTAATGGTTATAAACGATATGAAAAAGCCAGACTTAGGATAGCTAAATTTTCCTACGGAATGCTACGCAAACATGCCAAATTAAAAGACACTAGAACCGATTTTCTACATAAATTATCTACCGAAATAATTCGTGAAAACCAAACAATTATTCTGGAAGATTTAAACGTTTCAGGTATGATTAAGAACCGGAAATTGTCCAGATCCATTAGTGATTTAGGCTGGAGACAATTTCGTACATTATTAGAAGGAAAAGCAGAAAAGTACGGTCGCGAGCTAAGAGTAATTAGTCGTTGGGAAGCTACGACTCAAATCTGTTCATGTTGCCGTTTTCGAGGGGGAAAATTACACCTGAAAGTGCGAGAATGGGAGTGCCTTAACTGTGGTACAAAGCACGACCGGGATGAAAACGCAGCAATAAATATATTAGTCTCCGGAGGACATTCGGAGACAAAAAACGGACGTGGAGGGAAGCGTCAGACTACCGCCAAGGAAGCAGCACCCTGTGTTAGCGACAGCTATGCGCCAGCAAAGCGTCAACCCACCAAAGAGCTACGGCTCAGTAGGAATCTTCGCACCTTTAGGCCGGAGAGGATGTCAAAATATTAAGATGCTACATCTGAATACTTTACCATAAAACAGCTTTATTTTTAGTGCCTCTTTTAGAGGAGCATTCCTATTGGAATGCTGCGCAAATGCTTGACTTCCGCAAAGCGGTTGAATTTATTCAATGACTATACAATGGTATCCGGGCCATATTGCGAAGGCCGAACGAAATCTTAAGGAACAACTGAAACGGGTTGATGTGGTTCTGGAAGTTAGAGATGCTCGTATCCCGCTCACTACTAATCATCCCCAGGTGTCTGAGTGGGTGGGGGATAAGGCGCGGGTATTGGTATTGAACCGCATGGATATGATTTCTTCGGATGTGATGAAGATTTGGCAGGAATGGTTTGAAGCTGAGGGACAAGTGCCTTATTTTACTAATGCTAAGTTGGGTGATGGGGTGAAGGGTGTGGCCAAGGCGGCGCGGGAAGCTGGTCGTGCTGTTAATCAAAGAAGGCGCGATCGCGGGATGTTACCTCGACCTGTCCGTGCTGTGGTTATTGGTTTTCCTAATGTGGGAAAGTCTGCTTTGATTAATAGGTTGTTGAAGAGGAAGGTTGTTGAGAGTGCTAGACGTGCTGGTGTGACTAAGCAATTAAGATGGGTACGGATATCTGATGAGATTGAATTGTTAGATGCTCCTGGGGTAATTCCTAGTAGGATTAAAAATGAAGAGGATGCGATTAAGTTGGCTATTTGTGAGGATATTGGCGATGCTGCTTATGATAATCAGCGAGTTGTTGCTAGTTTGATTGATTTGTTGATGTCTCTAGAGGTTGATAGTAATGGTTTTGTTTCTGCTTCTTGTTTAGAATATCGTTATGAGTTAAAAGCGAGTAATTATACAGGTGAAAGTTATTTACATGAGGTTGCAAATCAACTTTTTCAAGGAGATGTTGAGCGTACTGCTAGACGAATTTTGGATGATTTTCGTAAGGGTTTATTAGGGCAAATACCTTTGGAGTTACCTTTGAATAGGGAGTAGGGGAGAAGTGGAGTAGGGGAGCAGAGAAAAAGAGTATAGATTGTTGGCTAAACTACTTCAGTTATTGAAAATAATCTATTTTTTAATGCACTTTTTCTCTTCAAAAAGCCTCTCAAAGAGATACACATAACTTATCTATTTTGTCGGTTTTTTGTTAAGAATAGCTATTAAAACAAGACTTACGCCAAGGTACTATATATAGAGTTAAAAAAACTCTAACGTTAGAGTTTTTCACTCTATATATGTGGTCTGGTGCGTAAGTCCTATAAAATAGAAATTAGGGAATAGGGAATGGGCACTATTACTTGTCACTTAGTCACTTATTTTTTACTATAACTTTATTAAGTTTATTTAATAAATAAGCGATCGCTCAAAAATTTTATCTAGGATATTAATAATTTAAAAAAGTTTTTACTATCAAAAAAATGTCAAATATATTTGGAAATATTGGTCCAGCCGGAGCTAAGAATCTCTCTCTTGATTTTCAGGAACTTGTTGAGAAATATCAATTAAAAATTCCAGGATTAATTCATATTGGCGCTCATTATGGTCAGGAGTACGAAATTTATCAAAAATTAAATATAGTTAACTTGGTTTTTTTTGAACCTCTGACTGAAAATTTTGAAATTCTTAAAAGCCACGTTGGAGAAAATGTTAGGTTATTTCAGAAGGCTTTAGGGAATGAAAATAAAACAGTTAAAATGTATGTAGAAAGTGCGAATAATGCAATGTCATCTTCTGTTTTACAGCCTAAAAAACATTTGGAACAATATCCTGAGATTATTTTTGATAGAGAAGAATTTGTGGAGATGGTAAGACTAGATGATATTTTAGAGGATAAAGAAAACTATAATTTCTTGATTATTGATGTACAAGGATATGAGTTAGAAGTTTTGAAAGGTAGTCGAAAAACTCTGAAAAATATTGATTATATTCTGACTGAAGTTAACCGAGATGAATTATATGAAAATTGTGCCAGGGTTGAGGAGTTAGATGAATTTCTAGGAAGGTTTGATTTTCAAAGACTTGAAAGAAATTGGGAAGGAGAAACTTGGGGAGATGCTTTTTATCTAAAGAGGTAGTTTTTTGTTTAATTACTGTTAGGTTGGTAAGAATAAGAAAAGGTGGTAGTTCCAAGGGTAAATTCTTCCTGTAAATCTCAAAGCTCGGGACAGCGGAACGGAGTTCTATCGCTACTAGATTCACCATTTGTTAGATTTTTTTAGTTGAATAAATAATCATGCGTATGTACGAGCAACCACCATTAAATACAAAGTATCACAATTTTTTTGAGGATGCAAGGGAAAATACTCCTGCGCCACCGATTTTTTAGTAGTGCTTCACAGAATGATGTTTTCCTTTACTTTATAAACTCTTGTAGGGATAGTAAAAGTAGAATTATTGTATTTGAACGACTTATCGGAAAATTTGCTCAATGCAAATAGGATAGGAATATCATCTCCGGAACCAAGATAAATTGTAATGGAGAAAAAATTAATACAGACAAATAAATTATGAACAATTCAATTATCACATTAGTAGATGACTTACCCACTGGTGGGATTACAGTTTCAGCATTACGCGCTCTAGATTTCATCGTACCTGGAGAATGGAACAATTTAGTAGGTTTTAAAAATACAGTTCGGGAAGTTACTGGCAAAGATAAACCTCAAAAAATTCAGAAAATTAGCGAACGCGCTCTATGGATATATAATGACAAATCTCAAGGATATCAAGACGCTATCTGGGTTTACCAAACTTTAGATAAAGCTGATGCTGCTATGGGTGCGGCAGCAATGGCCAACAAAATTGGTGAAAAAATCTCTTTCCTCAGTTTCCTGAATAAATTAACCCCATCAGCAGATAAAACTCAGGCAGTTGATTTAGCGATTAAGGTGGTGGCTGAGTTGGTTGCTTTCTGCAAATTAAATGGAATGCCAACTAGAGAAAGTTTAGGAGATTTTTCCGCAGCTTTGGTAGAAGAATATAGTGGCCCTTCTTTGATGCGAATGGTTGCTTTGGTGTGTTTTGATGGGTTGATTCCTTTAGGACCTGATTTTGTCGATCGCGTGGGAGATATTATTGGAGGAATGAGTTCTGCTGGTCTCCAACAAAATCCTTTGTTTCAGAAGGTAAATAATTTGATTCCTGGTGATAGTACCCAGGGTAAACTTGATTTTATTGGTAATAGTTTTGATTCGGTTAGGGGTTGGATGAGTAATTTAGTGTCGTCGCGAGGATTAGACCCTCAAATGATTATCGATCATTTACAAAGTTTTGTTGAAATTGCTGATGATAAGTTGGATTATTTGGCCGCTTTTCTCGATTTGACTACTAATTATTTTGAACATACTGGTACTCAAACTGTAGCTCGTCGTTTGATTTTGCAAGCGGCAGAGGAAGTTTAATCGCTTAATTTGCTGATAATCAAAAAATTTTCTGTAGGTTGGGTTGAGGCAACGTTAGCGGAGCTTATCTGAAAGATAAACCCAACACTACTAATATTGTTACTTTGCAGGTTAAAACAATTCTTCTTTATTCCTGATTTTTTTGGGTTGCCCTGTCGCTTAACCCAATCTACAATATCTTTTGTTGAATAAAAAATCATGCGTAGGTACGAACAACTCCTAATAATTACATACTACTATGATTTTTTTGCCGATGCAAGGGGAAATATCCTACCGATTTTTTTTGGTGCTTCATAGAATGAGTGATTGGTTTGTGATGGTAGCGATCGCGCTGTGAGTTTATTTATAATATGCTTGCTTCTAAAATGCTTTTTTCGCGTTGAATAAAAAATCATGCGTAGGTACGAACAACTCCCAATAATTACATACTACCATGATTTTTTTGCCGATGCAAGGGGAAATATCCTACCGATTTTTTTTGGTGCTTCACACAATGAGTGACTGGTTTGTGATGGTAGCGATCGCTCTGTGAGTTTATTTATCAAAGTCTCTATGGGAGAAATCTTTTGGTGCTTCACACAATGATTTTTTGTCTTCTGATGCTATTGTTGGCGATCGCTTTTGAGCCTCTATATATATGCTTGGTTTATAAAATGCTGTTTTTTAGTTGAATAAAAAGTCATGTATAGGTAAGAACGAACCCCAATAGTTACATACTACCATGATTTTTTTGGGGATGCAAGGGGAATTTCCTGCCGATTTTTTTTGGTGCTTCACACAATGAGTGACTGGTTTGTGATGGTAGCGATCGCGCTGTGAGTTTATTTATATATTTATAAAAGTCTCTATGGGAGAAATCTTTTGGTGCTTCACACAATGATTTTTTGTCTTCTGATGTTATTGTTGGCGATCGCTTTTGAGCCTCTATATATATGCTTAGTTTATAAAATGCTGTTTTTTAGTTGAACAAAAAGTCATGCTTAGGTACAAGCGAACCCCAATAATTACATACTACCATGATTTTTTTGGGGATGCAAGGGGAATATCCTGCCGTTTTTTTTGGTGCTTCACAGAATGCAGACTCAGATTAATCATCCCTACATCTGTAGCAAAATCCTTGTCTTGCCACGACTTCTCCCACTCTGAAAAAAAATTTCTCCCATGGAGCGAGCAGGAGAAGAGAAAAAAGAAAAAGCACACACAGATTTGGCCACGGATATACGGATGGATGCAGGAAAGAGGGAAAAGGTGAAAACAGGAAAAGAAGAAAGGGGAAGAATCCTAGGAACGAAAGGGAGAAACTACCGACACAGACCAGACAACCCGAAAACCCCTATAGAAGATGAAGCTGTCGCCATAGTTGCTGCCACGCCTACCACTCCGGCAATACCTAGAATCACTGCTCCAGCTACCGCCACGGAGAAGTCTGTAATTACTATCACCTCCATTTTCCCAAGCACTACCATCTGTAGGCGCACCTTCATAATTATCATGCCAAACATCCTGACACCATTCCCAGACATTGCCATGCATATCGTATAAACCAAAAGCATTGGGTGGAAAAATTCCCACATCTGTTGTTTTTTTACGATATTTTCCTTTTGGTGCATCAGCGTAAGTATAATTGCCATTAAAGTTAACTAACTCAGACGTTATAGTTTCGCCAAAATAAAATGGTGTGGTTGTTCCTGCACGGACGCCATATTCCCACTGACTCTCACTGGGTAAACTATATTTTTTACCTGTCCAGTGTGAAAGTTTCTGACAAAATTCTGTCGCGTCGTACCAAGTTAAGCTTTCTACAGGACGCCTTGCACCTTTAAACCAAGAAGGATTATTTCCCATAACTGCTTGCCATTGTCCTTGAGTTACTGGATACTTTCCCATGAAAAATTCTGGCACATCCACATAATGTTGGGGATCTTCATTCTCAAATCTTTTTGCTTCTGTCTCTGGAGACCCCATGAGAAATGTGCCTGCGGGAATTTTTACCATTTCTAGGGTAACTCCATTACCGAGGTTTTCTATGATTACTTCTACTTGATGTTGACGGCGACTAATTATTTGTCCTCTGCTGTTGACTGTAAGGGTGGTAAATTTCTGAATGGAAGTTTTGGGTTGTGGTGCTGGTTTTGGTTCAGGAGTAGGAATAATTTCTGGAGATGGTTGATTCCACCAATCTTTACTTAACATTGCTGCTGCAAACCCACTTCCTGCTAAACCTCCTAATATCAATATTTTTCTTCTGGTTTTATTAGGTTGGGTTTGGGGTGGGGATGGAACTGTTGTTGCTTGTTTTGGTGCTAGTGTGGGTGTGAGTAGGTTTACTTTTGCTGTTGATGTTTGTGTCGGTGTAGGTGGGTTTACTTTTACCGTCGTTTTTGCTAGTACAAGTTCACTCAATGCTTCTAATACTTCTGTGGCGTTTTCATAACGCTGTGGAAAATATTCCTGCACCATCCTATCTAATATATTTGCTAGATAGTTACTTACTTTTGCTTGGTTTCGCCAGATAACATTTCCTGTCTTTGGGTCTGTGGGTAAATTTTGGGGGTCTTTGCCTGTCAGTGCTTTTATTCCTACCATTCCTACTGCATATATATCGCTACTCAGTTTTGGTCTGCCGTTACTTTGTTCGCTTGGCATATAACCAGGTGTTCCTACTGCCACAGTTAAAATAGTTGTTCCTGGTTGATTGGTAGTCAATACAGTTATTTCTTTGACTGCTCCAAAGTCTATCAATACTATTTTTTTATCTGACCTGCGACGCATCAAGTTTTGTGGTTTGATGTCTCGGTGAATTATATTGTTTTGATGAGCTTTTTCTAATGCTTCTAATATTCCTTTGAGTAATGTAATAGTGTAAGACTCGCTTAATTTTTTCCCTGATGTTAGTTCTTTGCTTATATCTTGCCCTTCTATATATTCTTGTACTAGGTAAAATTCTGTTGCTTCTTGGAAATGGGCAAATAGTTTTGGTATTTGGTCTGAGTCTTTGCCTAGTTTGTATAAGGTTTCTGCTTCTGTTTCAAATAATCTTTGGGCAATGGTTAATGTTCCTGGGTCTGAACTTTTGGGTTTGAGGTGTTTGACTACGCATTTAGGTTTGCCTGGTAAGTCTAAATCTTGAGCTAGGTAGGTATCTCCGAATCCTCCACGTCCGAGGGACTGAATAATTTTGTATCGTTGTCTCAGGATTTTTCCAGACTGCATGATTTTTTCACTTATCAGTTCAGTTATTCAGATA
>NZ_JAAHGK010000690.1:0-4098 GCF_010672505.1 Okeania sp. SIO2B9
CTGACTCCGTAACAATTTTTTCTGTTTAAGAGTGATAATTTCGGGAAAAAACCATGAAATACTTGATAACATGGCCAAACTTGTACTCCTCAATATTTTTCTCTGGCGACAATGAATTAGCCCTGCCTTAATCAGGGGGGAACCGCTTAAAAAGGGGGGCGGTTTCAAAGTCCCCCTTGTCAAGGGGGATTTAGGGGGATCGTAAATGTATTTTTATGAGAAATGCTATAAAACATCTCTATATTTAATCAATTCTGGAAAATGAGTCAAAACTATCAAGTCTGGAAAACAACAGAACTTGCACAAAAATATCTTTCTGGTGTAAGAAGTGCAGTTCCTTTAGCTACCGAACAAATTGAAATTATCCTAAGAATTATTTAGGCGACTAGACCTCAAGTAAATAACTTTTTAGATTTAGGTTGTGGTGATGGTATTTTAGGTCAAGCAATTCTCAGTCAATACCCTAATTCTCAAGGAGTATTTTTAGACTTTTCAGAAGCAATGATTGAAGCAGCAAAAAGTAAAATTGCCGATAATTATCAAGGGAATTTAGAATTTATCAATCAAGATTATGGTTTGCCAGAATGGGTAAATAAACTTCACCGAAAAGCACCATTTGATATAGTTGTCTCAGGATTTTCTATTCATCATCAACCAGACATCAGAAAACAAGAAATATATCAAGAGATTTACCAATTATTAAAGCCAGGAGGATTATTTTTGAATTTGGAACACGTTGCCTCCCCATCGAAATTAATTGAGCAATTATTTGATGAATTATATCATGTTCCCCTCCGGGGGAACGTTATATTAGCTATCTTTAGTCATCTAAAGATGACTTCTGCTTTGATCCTAGAAATTTATTTCTTGGCGGATTCGCTGATAACTGATAACTGATAACTGAAATCACTTCCCTACCCTGGGTACAAAAAACACAAAATCAGTAGGCACGATCGCTTCAATATTTGGGTCATAACCACCTACTTGATTAGTACGCAACACCCACAAGGAAGCACCAAACTGGAGAAAAATCATCGCTAGTTGGTCGTTAGTAAACCGAGGTAGGAGCGATCGCCAACTCCCTACAACTTGCCATAAAGTTTTTAGAGGAGTCTCTACAGGAAACCCCCCTAAAGTTGTTGCTTCCGAACGCCAGTCTGCTCGTGCTTTTCCCAAGGGTGTTAAGTGATTTTCCAAAGCTTTCACTAGATTGACTAATTGTGTAAAACGCTGAGTTTGCTCATCATCAGGATGTTCTCTGAGCCATTTCATAATTAAAGGATTTAATTTTAACTGAGCTACCATCCGGTTTAAAGCTGTATACAGTGCTTGACTTGAATCTTGCACGCAGGAGTTTATGGGACTAACAGCAGTTGCACCAGTACCATCCCCAGTCCGATAACGAGCTGCCATGACATCAAGTTCTTGCACTATATAACTGAGTGGAGAAAATTTGATACCGTTAAAATCATAATCTTCGGTCATGGGTTTAAACTTAATGATAATTTCTGAAGTAGGACGCGTTCCTAACCATCCCCATTGCCGATCGCCCATATATTTCATCCAAGATATAGTACCAGCAACAATACCATCACAGTTATGAGTATAGATTTGCCGATATTCTAGATTTAACTGGAGTTCATTTGCTAAAGGTTCCCGTACTACCTTTGTTATTCCAAAAGCAAAATGACCGAAAAATATTCCCAAGGGCGAAAATTCTGGTTTTCTGCCACCAATACCTCCATAGACGTGCATGAATAGAGCTTGTTCGCCTTCTTCCCAAACCGGAGTCTGGGAAATTTCACTCTGTTGTTTTTCTGTAGGGTTGAGCAAAATATTTGCAATGTCTCCTTTCGGAGCAACCTGGTTTTGCCAATATTTATAATTGATGTAGTCTAATGTGGCTTTTTTTCCAGAGATTATTTTCTTGGGTTTCAGGGAAAATAAAGCACGAGGAGCGATCGCTTGTACGACAAATTTACCCTGAGCATTCTTCGCTCCATAAATATACCAACCCTTTCCATTTACAGGAGAATTTTCTAAACCTTGGTTCTGAGAAGGTGAAATACCATTGCGGTCAACAATGACAGAAGGAATATAAATAATTTCTTCAACACCATCAAATTCCTGAGAGTTGGAATTATAGTGACGCACTCGAAATAAGTCTTCTCCTACAAACTGGATAATTTTCACCAACCCATAAAAACAACCAGAAATTTGAATTGGTTCGCGACTAATATATAAACTGAGGCGACCTATACCAGTATCCTCAACTACTACAGGTTCCGGTAAAGCCACAATCAGATCGTCTTCCGGTCTAGCACCTGCTAAAGATTCTAGAGGATCGACATTTTGCCAATTATCAATCCGCTCTGGATGAATATTTCCCTCTGTCTTACTCACCCTTACGCGATCGACAAAATTAACATCTGTAGTAACAAGTTGAACATAAGTTTGTAAATGAGAGTCATCACCCCAACGTAAATTCACAACCTGTCCGACGCGGTGTTTATTTTCTGAATCTGTCATCAGCAGTTCCAACAATACACCTTTAACCTCCTCCCTTTCCTCAGCAGTCGGTAAAATTAAACGTCCTACCCATTTACTAATAGGTTGATAGAGTTGCGAATCAACAGATTGAATTAAAGGATAATAACTAGGATGATTACATAAAGACTGCTTGTAGAGTTCATAATTACTAACAGTTCTAAAATCTTCAGGATTTAACCCTGTTGCTACCCAATTTTTGGTTAAAATTCCAGAAATAATATCCAGTGTTTGCTGTAAGTGAGTACGACCATCTGGAAGCATAGCTGTTCCCATCGGACCAATTTCATCGTTATGAGCAACCGGACCCAGAGAAATAAAACTAATTTTCCCCCGACGTTTAGCATGATTCCAATTAGATAAGAACATAATCGGCCATCTTCCAGGAAACATTATCGGACCTAATCGTTCTACACTATCCTTTTCTCCCACTAGGTGATACAGACGTTCTACTACCATTGCTCCAGTATTGCCACTGATTACCCCCGCCAAAGAAATCGCCTCAATGGGTGCCCCTGTAGCTTGCTTGAGAAAAGGCACCGCCCCCATAGACATTTGACCGCCTCCACTGTAACCAATCAGAGCGATCGGTTTTTGACTACCGAGAGGATAACCAAAATAGAGGAGACTATCAAATAACACTTGTGCTAATCCTTGATTTTGAATCAGACTGTAACGAGGGTCTGCTGCAACAGCAACCGCTGCAACATTACGAAGATTAATAATACCAGCGATGGGGTTATTAGGATTTCTCTGAGCAATAGAATCAAGGATGTTCCACAAAAATGCTAAAGGTCGGTCTGTTGTTAGAGAACGGTTTGTGGCAGAGTAGGGCATAATACCTTTGATAATTACTACATCTGGTGGTGTAGCATTAGCTAGGCGATCGAGAAAATTTTCAACTATGGGTAGGTATTGGTAGGAACCTTGGTTGATGCCATCCAAGTATAAGACATAAATAGAAGCATCTTGGCGGTCTGGTACTTCTTCGACTAAACTACCTGAATATCTGAGAGTTGGTGGTTCATACCATCCTGCCCACCAGGTTAACGATTCTAGGGGAGTGAAAATTATTGAACAGAAAAGTGCAATTAGACTTATATATATTAAGTTAATGGTTAGTTTAAAGGTGTCATTCAGGGCAGTGTACCAAATGGTGAAAAAGTTTTGAGATAGGGGTGATAAAAGGATAACGATGGAAAAAGCAATAATTCCTACAACTATATATTTGATGATAGGTTTAATTTTTTGCTTTTGCTGTTTATCTGTTTTTTGGGGTAATAGGTCGGTGCTAATCTGGAAGGAACTAGATTGGTTTCCTGCCATGACAATTTCTTTTAGTTCTTGTTTATCTGTTACTAACTCAGTTCCAGCAGCAAGATTTAATAGCCATCTACCAAAAGCAGTAATAGGACGACCAATGGTGCGTTGTGATACCTGATGTACAATCCATCCTAAAATATTACAAGCAAATGCTGCCCAAATATTCAGTTGTGTGATTTCTTGTATTGCTCTTATTTCTGCCAGTAAACTCCACAGAGTCAGTAGAAC
>NZ_JAAHGK010000691.1:0-4095 GCF_010672505.1 Okeania sp. SIO2B9
TTGGTCAAGCCTCTGAACAAGAAAAGAACTTCATTGTTGATGATGGTTCCTATCTGTTGAGAACTTCTCCAGATGAAGTAAGACCCTTTATCGACCTATGTATTAGAATTTATCAATCTAAAGGTGCTGCAAACAATCCTGGAACAGCACTTAATTTTGCTTTGGAGGCATTAAAGCCTTTAACAGATTCTGAGAAGCATCTAGCCTTTCACATTTGCTATAAAGTAATTCACATAGACAAAGAAGTAAAAGAGTCTGAAATGAGATTCTTTTTCCAATTACACAGATTGGTATTTTCTTAATTATTAGAATTAACTTTTTACAGTTTTTAAATTAACAAGTAATCAACATTATTCTATACTAAATTTTACATTATGGTGGAGAGTTTTTTATATAGCAGAAGAAAGAAGGAAGAAGCAATAAGCAAGAAGGAAAAATCTGGCTTTGTCTGATTTTTAAGCTTTTGATACAGCAGACTCTAAGTATATAAAGTACAGAGATTAACAATTGAATGAATGCAAGTGCGGGCATCTTGCCCGCTTCGGGGTGTACCTCACCTTTGGTGGAATCTGCTGTATTTCCGCGCGGTCTTTAGACCCCTCTCAAAAGCACTTAGCCTTTTATATTTGTGAGAAAGTAATTTACCAAGACGGAATAGAATCTGGTGAAATAGAATTTATTAACCAATTAGACCAACTAGATAGAACTGCATTTTCTTAATTATTAGAGTTAGTTATTTCCAGCCTTTCAGCTAACAACTAATTAACATTATTCTCTACCAAACTTTAAGATTATGGTGGGAATTTTTTTTCGTTAAAGCGTGCCTGATAGAATTTTTCCTAGGTGCTCAGAAAATACCTTAACTGCATAAAAAAAATTATATAGCAGCTCATACTGCTATAAACTTTATTTATCAAAAAGTCTAATTAAGTGTCATTTTTCAATTATTAACAGTCAATAAAATCAGCAAAACTTGATAGCCGAAAATTATTGCGATGATGCTGTTTCATATAGCAATCCTAAATAGGTCGTGACAAATCAAAAAGTAAATAAAAAAACTGAAACTCTTACCTGTTCCCTGTTCCCAGTTAAGTGTTCCCTAAAAAGCAGTAAGATTTTTGACACGAATAAAATAGGATTGCTATAGATATTATTTATCTCGTAGCAATCGCTAATTTCTAATTCAAAAATCCTAGAAAATGAACTTAACCAAAGCTTAACATTAATCTAGTGGAGGATGGTGGAAATAACTGACCAGTTACAAAATCCTAAAACAATTACAAATCAAAAATGATTGACTTTTAACTTCCGCGTAGCGGCACTCTAATAATGTATTAGACAGATTGACCTGTCTCTGAAAAAACAAAAGCTGATTGCTACTGAGCTATAGCTGTTTAATAGCTAGTATTTATTTCGTAGCGATCGCCAATTTCTAACTCAAAAATTCTCGAAAGGGAGCTTAACCAAGGCTTAACATTAATATAGGATAATCGATCGACGGACAAATCTGTCTGTAAAAAAACACAAAAGCTGATTGGTACCAAACTATAACTGACAACTACTAATATTTCCAGAGAAAAGAACCCTATGGAACGACGTAAATTTGTTAAAAATTCATCTCTATTTGCTCTATCTTTAGCCGGAGCAAAATTAGCTAATTTAACTTTCTCACCCCAAACATTAGCTCAGGTAAAAGAACTAAAATTTGGCATTATTTCCACCGAATCTCAAAGTAATCAAAGACCCATTTGGGAACCCTTTATCAAAGCACTTTCTGATTCTATTGGTTTACCAGTTAAAGCATTTTATGTGACTCAATATGTAGCAGTAATTGAAGCCATGCGAACTGGGGATGTCCACCTAGCTTGGTATGGAGGAAAATCCTATATTGAAGCAGCAAAACGTTCTAATGCTGAAGCTTTTGCCCAGGTAGTAGATACAGAAGGTGGTAAAGGTTATTACTCTCATTTAATTACTAACAAAGATAATCCTATAGTTGCTGAAGCTAAAGCAATGGGAGGCGATAAATATGTGATTAAAAATGCAAGTAATTTAACTTTTGCTTTTAATGACCCGAACTCTACATCCGGTTTTTTAGTACCGAGTTACTATGTTTTTGCTCAAAACGGAGTTGACCCCAAAAAAGCATTTAAACGCTTAATTTTTTCCGGCAGTCACGAAGCAACAGCTTTAGCAATAGCTAATAATCAAGTAGATGTAGCTACTAATAATAATGAAGCTTTAGACCGACTCCAAAAAACAAATCCAAAAGCAAGAGCTAATATAGAAACTATCTGGACTTCTACTTTAATTCCTAGCGACCCAATTGCTTATCGTCAAGATTTACCAGCAGATTTAAAACAGAAAATTCGTGATTTTTTCTATAACTATAAAGAAGCAAAAGTTCTCGAACCTCATGGTTGGTCTGGTTTTGCTCAAGCAAATGATAAAACTTGGAATCCGATTCGGGAATTAGACCTAGCTAAAAAGATTTTAGAGTTGGAAAATAAGGAAAATATGACTGCTGAGGATAAACAAAAATTAGAGGAATTCCGCCAACAATTAAAAGCTATAAAAAGTAATTAGACTTCTTGCATAAGTCAGGGAATAGGGAATAGGGAATAGGGAATAGGGAATAGGGAATAGGGGGATGAAATCAAGAATTTCATATCTTGAATTTATTTAATTAAAACTTTTGCAAGAGGTCTATTGAATGACAAAAGTAAAACAGGATTTACAGATGATAAGTAGGTGGCTCTAATTAAACGTTAAAAAAATGGTTTATTTATGCTTATCTACTTAATCTTAATCATAAATCTGTTGTATTACCAGAAGTCTCCATGGAATTAAGCAACAAAGCAAATATTTACTTTGTTGCTTTTTTTGTTAAAATGTTAATTAAATAAATAAAGGTAAGAGCAAAATGTTAGGAGCAATAGCTGGTGATATTATCGGATCTGTCTATGAACATAATAATATTAAAATCAAAGATTTTCCCCTATTTAGTAGTCAAAGTCAATTTACAGATGATACAGTTATGACCGTAGCAGTTGCGGATTCTATCTTCAATAATCGCGAATATATTGATACAGTTAAAGAGTATTTTCGTCGCTATCCTTACGCAGGTTATGGCTTCAATTTTAGACAGTGGAATAAATCTGATAGTAAGCAACCTTATTATAGTTGGGGTAATGGGTCAGCAATGCGAGTTAGTCCAGTGGGATTTGCTTTTAATGACTTGGAAACAGTATTAATGGAGGCAAAAAAGAGTGCAGAAATTACCCATAACCACCCAGAAGGAATTAAGGGTGCTCAAGCTACAGCAGCAGTAATCTTTCTTGCTAGAATAGGAAAAAGTAAGGATGAAATAAAGTCTTATATTGAGAGTAATTTTAACTATAATTTGAGTCAAACTTTAGCATAAATTAGACCTACTTATAAATTTGATGTTTCTTGTCAAGGTTCCGTTCCCCAAGCAATAATTTGTTTTTTAGAATCTACAGATTTTGAAGATGCAATTAGAAATGCTGTTTCTATAGGTGGAGATAGTGACACTATTGCTTGTATTGCTGGAGGTATTGCTCAAGCATTTTATGTAGCTGTACCAGAATCTATTACTGAGAAAATATGGGAGTTTCTAGATGAAAGTCTTCAAAATTTGACTCTGGAGTTTATGTCAAAATATTATATAGCAATGTGATTTTAGTTGTGAGATATTGGAGATTTTTAGGCAACAGGCAACAGGCAACAGGCAACAAAGAATAAGAAAAAAACAAATATATATGAGTAAGATAACTGCTATATTCTATACTTTAAAGGAACATCTCAATTCTCACATCTGATTCCTGATTGCTATATGAGTTCTAGTTTAAATTGATATATATCTTCAACCTTCAATTATTAAAAACAACCCACCAATTAGAGCTGACAAATCAGAATATTTTTAAACCTTACCGAGATAATTAGGGTTTGCTGAAAAAGTATTTTTCAGGAGTAGGGAAGTAGGGAGTAGGGAGTAGACGGAAAGAATTAATTATATCAAATCCGTTTTATTAGACATAAAAAAATTCTTCAATTGTCATAACTACGCTCATC
>NZ_JAAHGK010000692.1:0-4092 GCF_010672505.1 Okeania sp. SIO2B9
TGCAAATTATAGTTTTTGATAAAGTAAGATAAAGCTTTCCGAGAATCATTAACTAGATAAGCAAAAAATGCTAGAGGTCTTTGCCAAGGTTTAAGTCTGATCATTCTAATATGATTTCTGTGTAACCCTGAACCACGCGCGAGAGATAGTAAATAATTTCGCTCCAATCTTGAAGAAGATATCATGTGATGGAGATGCATTTCAGGATTGTACCAAATTTCCCATCCTGCATTTTGTATATGAGCAAAAACCTCCATATCTTCTCCTTTAAGTGCCAAAGATTTTCCAGCAGTTCCTGTCAGGAATAAATTTTCAGGAACACTTTCTAGCCATGCTTTTTTAGAAACAACTGTACCAGCTCCAGGAGGCAAAACTTTTTTCTTACGCTTATAGCAAAAAGCTTTTTGACCTCTTTCAATAATTGCCAAATACACAGCTATCTTTTGAAAATTTTGAGGTGGTTCAACTTCAAATTCCCCATGAATTTGTCCTCCATAAGCACCTACTTTAGGATGTGATTTACCAAAAGCATAAGCTTTAGCAACCCAGTCAAGTGCAGGTAAATTATCATCATCAATAAAACCTACTAAAGAACCTTGTGCTTTTTCCATTGCTTTCCTTCTGGCAAAAGCACATCCTTGCCGAGTTTCAGTAAAATATTTGAGAGGAAATTTTTCTCCCCAATTAGATTGGTAATTAGCAACTATTTTGGCTGTATTATCTGTGCTGTTGTTATCAACTATAACAATTTCCCAGTCTATTTCTTCTATTCCCACCTGATTTTTAAGTCTGCCCAAAATTTGAGGCAAATTCTTGGCTGAGTTATATGCTCGAATAGCAACAGTAAAATCAATCATTAGAAAAATCAATATACCTTCCCATTGGCAAAGGGAAGGAATTTGGAATCGGGTTAAAGCCAATTAAAAAATAGATGTAAAGTCTGCCTCTGTCAAGGTAGTGGTATCAATCCCGTTGAGGACAGCGAGTGTCTCGTATATTTCAAAGTTCTGAAAAAAGATCGGATAAAAATATTTATCCGATCTTTAATGTACGGTAAGTTAATCAGTAAATATTGAGGAGATATTGCCTTAATTTTTACTCATTGAACTTGAAAGGAATATTAACTTTATTCCTAAAAATACTGACCCTTAAGAATTGATTGTAGAAGCAGTATTTGAAAGTTATACGGAAGTAAAGTCACTCTCAGTTAAAGCGGTAGTATTAATACCATTGAGAATAGCGAGTGTTTCTTCACCTGAGATAATACTATTTCCAGTAAAGCTCAAGTCAGCAAAAGTTAGACCCTCAGCTAAACCGATGAAGTCAGTTCCAACTTCAAAGTCAACAATAGTATCAGTTCCTTCACCAACAGCTAAGATAAAGGTATCAGAACCTTGACCACCAGAGAAGTTATCTCCAGTGATAACGTCATCACCCAAACCACCGCGGATTAGGTCATCGCCATCATCACCCCAAATTAGGTCATCACCTTCGTCACCGTAAAGTTCGTCGTTACCGCCTTTACCTCCAATGCGGTCATTTCCTACACCACCAGAAATCGTATCATCTCCGCCAGCTTGACCTCCAGAGGAACGACCTCCCTCTCCCCGCAGAACGTCATCACCTGCGTTCCCGATAATTTCATCATCACCGAGAAGACCTGTTAAGGTGTCACTTTCAGCCGAACCGATGAGAACGTTGGGTTGAGGAGTTGGGGTCAGAAGTGGTGAAATCAGGTCTTGAACCTCGTCTCGCAAAGCTTCTGGGGCGTTCCAACTTCCATCCAAAGGGGTAACGGTAATAAACCCAGATAAAAATTCTCCGCCTTCTGAATTGGGTTCAATGTCTGCATCTGGCGGTAATTCAACTGGCGCAAAACCCAGTCCGGCACCGCCACTGGGAAGTTCACCGAAGTCAATATCAAACGGTGTAATGTCGCTAGTTGAAGTAAATTTCACCCCTTGAATTTCCTCAATCCCTTCTGGAAAACGCACCGGAATATTAATGCTTAAACCTGTTCCTTCGGGTAAAATAGTCTCGTCTAATTCCTGAGTTGCTTGCAGTTGGGAAATTAAATTTGTAACAAAATCTGCCCCAATTTCGTAGGCTTCATCAACGACAGTTTCATCCTCAAAATCAATCCCTGCACTAATCGCAATAGCCGGAACATCTCGTAATAAAGCCGTAACCGCCGCACTAACTGTTCCAGAAGAAACGGCACCACCCGGACCGATATTTTCGCCTTCGTTAATACCCGAAATGACTAAGTCAGGTTTATCGTCTAAAACAAAGTCTAAAGCCGCCCAAGTTGTGGTTCGAGGTGCGCCATCAACAAACCATTGATTCTCCTCAAAATTCACGACTTCTGTGGGCTGGAAAATGGCATCAACATCCAGAACTGTTCCTTTTCCACTCTGTTGTTCTTTGGGGGCAACGAGGGTAACATTATGACCTGCGACGGTTAAGGTTTCGTAGAGAACTTTTATTCCTTCTGCTTCAAAACCATCATCATTTGTAATCAGAATATCCAGGGGTTCAGCCGTGACATTTTCGGGGGCAGCTTCAATTCGTTGACTTAAACTGTCTCGAATCTCTTCACTCCCACTCCAGTCCCCATCAATAGGAGTTACGGTAATTGCACCTGCGAGGAACTGTTCTCCTTCTGAGTTAATATTCGTCACTTCATCGGGAGAAATAGGCGAATTAAAGTCAATTAAAACTCCCACACCTTCCCCAAAGGTTTCGGGTAATTCTCCAAAGCGGAGGTCAAGGGTTGAAACCTCATCTAACGCTGTGAATTTAACGCCCTGAATTTCCTCAACGCCTTCCGCAAATTCTGTGGGAATATTGACATTTAAACCCACACCATCGGGTAAGAGTTGTTCTGTGTCATTTTCTTCCAACTGTTGGATCATTTCAACAACAAAATCTGCCCCAATGTCATAGGCTTCTGCTAACTTCTCCTCATCTGAACCAGTTCCCGCACTGACCGCAATCGCTGGAATTCCGCGTTGAATTGCGGTTGAAGCTGCACTAACCGTTCCCGAAGAAATGACAATATTACTGCCAATATTTGCCCCTTCGTTAATCCCAGAAATGACTAAATCGGGTTCGTTTCCATCCAAAATAAAATCGAGTGCCGCCCAAGTTGTCACAACCGGACTGCCATCCACAAACCATTTATTTTCCTCAAAATTAACCACTTCTGTGGGTTGGAAAATCTGGTCAACGTTAATCAGAGTTCCCCGTCCACTCTGTTGTTCTTTGGGGGCGACAAGGGTGACGTTATATCCGGCTTCTGTTAACGCCTCAAACATGACGTTAATCCCGTCTGCTTCAAACCCGTCATCATTAACTAACAAAATTTCTAATGATTCTTCGCCCGGTTCAAGGTCATTTGTTGTCTGAAAATTCCAGGTCGTATCATCAGTAATACCTGCAAACGGATTACCTGAAACTGTCTCACCGCTTCCCTGAACCAAAATATTATCAACCGCCCACCACCAATCGTTTCCAGCTTCAAATACGCCGAAGTTCAAAACCGCACTACTTGCATCTTCGGGATTATTTAACGGAATAGATAATGTCTCATTAGTGGACTCATCTGGTTTGAAATTGGGGTCGTTAGGATCGGAAGTCCAACGCAAGAGTTCAATGGGTTCTCCACCATCAAAGGAAACGGTGAGATTAGCTTTCTGATTATCTTCCGGACGCCAACTGGAATCAAATGTGAGAAACGCTGTATTCGCTTCAATTTCTGTTAAGTCAATGGCTGGTGTTTGAATGAAAGCGTTGTACAAATCGGGATTGATATCAACGTCTGCATCATCATATTCATCAGGATCTGCAACCATCACTGTGCCAACCCCTTTGGTAAATTCATTCCGACGTTGACCTCCCGCTGAGGCTGCCCAAGAGTTTTTATCCAAGAACGTCCAACCAAAGAATTCAATCGGCCCACCTGTAGGGGTTGTGCTATTGTCCTGCGTCCAACCTTCCGGGGGAGTAGTTGTAAAGTCTGTACCATCTCCACCTCCTTCTGTGGGACTAACAAACGGTTCTAAAGTTAATCCTTCAAAATCTTCGGTAAAC
>NZ_JAAHGK010000693.1:0-4090 GCF_010672505.1 Okeania sp. SIO2B9
CAGTAAAGGAAAACTTTACTGTACAAAAGTTTGTCGGTCTACAAGGAGAGAAAAGAAAAAAAATATTTTAGTCAATTCTATAATCTTAAGGAGAAGTTATTGTTCATTATTAATTGTTAATTGTTGAAAGAGTCTAGCAGTCGAAGCAAAAGTTAGGACATATCAAAAACTTAAAACTTAGACAACACAAAATTTTTATTCTTCCTTCTTTTTTTTCTTCCTTCTGCTATAACAGGTTAACTCAAACTTTTAAAAATATAGGCTTTTAGATTTAGATTAGATATTGACAATTTTTCAGATAAAAACTGTAGACGATAGAATTATCAAAAAAATTACTGAATAATTAAATTTTCAACCCTCTCCTTGAAACTCGAAAGGAGAAAAAATATTTTATTCAGTGCTCTTGTTTTAAAAAGGGTTTCCTAACGGAATCCTCCACAAACAGCAATTCAGCAGTCAGCATTTTCCAAAAGGAATGCTCCGCAAACAGCAAGTGATTTATATAGCTGTACTAAATAGGTTTTAAACAAATGTTAGTGATCGAAATACTGATGGTTACTTCTCTTGATATATAGCTAATGTTCATATTCTATCTAGTGCAGAATGGCAGAAATAACTAACCAGTTACAAAATCCTAAAAGCCTTACCAATCAATACTTTTGACTTTTGAATTTTGACTTCCACGTAGCAGCACTAGGATAGCTATAGTGATTTATGTTCATATTAATTATCTTTTCACTTATGGGTTTAATATCCTAGCTTTACCCACGGTGTCTACAATTATTTGGGGTTTTAATTCCCATAACTTTTTTTTGTTCCTTCTTCAAGAATAATTACTAATGCAGTAGTTCTCTGATTTCTATTTGTTGTTCAAGTTCCCACATAGCATAATCAATCAATCTGTAAACCGTTAGAAATAAAACTATGGAAGCAATACCAGTTCCCTCCCGTATTCATTATGAATTGCTACTTCAGTTATTAGAAAAAAAGACAATTTTAGCAGTAGACTATAATACAAAGCAGCACGAAAAAGCACGGGAACTTATTGTAACTGTGAGAAAAGCTTTAGCACTACAAAAACAATTTGAAGAAAGTTGCAAGCAAGCAAATTTACCAATTGAATATCAATGGTCTCTCAATGAAACAGAAAAATAAATATTAAGTGCATTAGGGCAAGCTAAAAAAAAGGTATTTATGAACTTGATAATATTCAAAAATTAATATCTAAGACTTTTGAAAATCCAAAGGTAGAATTGGCAATTAATAACTTCACTAAATAAGACCTAGAATAAAACTAACAATAGATAATTAATTAACAATCATTCATTAATTATTTCTCTGCTGATTAAATCTCAAAGCACTGCTAAATAAAGGTTTTAGCCTTTTTGGGGCCTTTAAAAAGTGCCTGGTTTCCAGTCTAAAACGCTCAAAAAGGAGCGTATTTTAGGCGCATAGTTGGGTAGAAAAATCATTCTTACAATTGTTACTCCTACCTCCTCGCTCATTCCCATTCCTCCCCTCCTGGGAGGGGGAGGGGCGAGGGGTGGGTTTTCTCCTGTCTCCTACCCCTACTAAAAGACTTTTTCAGCAAACCCTAATTAGAAGAAGTAATTATCAATTATTGATTTAGTCTACCTAACTAATAAATACCATTCTTAGGGGTCTCACAATTGATAGATTTGTTCAATGTAAAGTTTTTGGGAATGATTAGGAGCAGTTAATACAGTTAGTATTTCGGCAATAATTTGTGAAACCATTCAAAACCATTACTCTAACAACAAAAACTTTGTGGTTAGTTATAACTTCTAACTTTTACCAGATAAATAGTTGCTTCAAGCATTGAATTATCCGTTAATATCTTAAATGTAAATTCTATAGAAAGAAAAATCAAAAATTTCCTCAAAAAAAAATAATTAAAATTAAATAACTCCCAAAATAACAAAAAGATTCCAACTTTGGAATCTTAAAGAAAAAATAAGTTTTTTCAATGAAATGCTTCTCAATCAATAAACATATAAACTAACTCAAGTAACACAAAACAAAGGAATAGAAATAATGAATGATAAACTAATGTTAATGATTCCCGGACCTACTCCAGTACCAGAAACAGCCTTACTAGCTATGGCTAAACATCCAATAGGCCATAGAAGTGGTGACTTTTCCAAAATTATGGCCGAGGTGACAGAAAACCTCAAATGGCTACATCAAACCAAAAATGATGTGCTAATTTTAGCATCTAGTGGAACTGGGGCCATGGAAGCAGGTATCATTAACTTTCTCAGTCCAGGCGATCGCGTATTATGTGGATGTAATGGTAAATTTGGCGATCGCTGGGCAGAAGTAGCTACGGCCTATGGTCTCCAAGTAGAAAAAATCACAGCAGAATGGGGCCAACCTCTGGACTCAGAAAAATTTCGTGAACAACTAGAAGCAGATAAAGAGAAAACAATCAAGGCGGTTATTATTACCCATAGTGAAACTTCTACAGGTGTTCTCAATGACCTAGAAACTATTAATAGTTATGTTAAAGCTCATGGCGAAGCATTAATTATAGTAGATGCCGTCACCAGCATTGGGGCAGTCAATATACCAATAGATGAGTTGGGTCTTGATGTTGTTGCTTCAGGTTCTCAGAAAGGTTATATGATACCCCCTGGTTTAGCTTTTGTAGCAGTAGGTGCTAAAGCTTGGACTGCATATGAAACGGCCAAATTACCACGTTACTATCTTGACTTGGGTAAGTATCGTAAAGATGCAGCTAAAAATACTACACCTTTTACTCCACCAGTAAATTTATTCTTTGCCTTGCAAGCTACACTTAGGATGATGCAAGCTGAAGGATTAGAAAATATATTTGCTCGGCATCAACGTTTAATGAGTACGACTCGTGCAGCAGTCAAAGCTTTAGGGTTGCCCCTCTTTGGGCCAGATGCAGTAGCTAGTCCTGCTATTACGGCAGTTGCTCCTCCACCAGAAGTAGACGCAGAAAAAATACGGACTATTGTAAATAAGCGTTTTGATATTGCTTTAGCTGGTGGACAAAACCACTTGAAAGGGAAAATTTTCCGTATTGGACATTTGGGTTTTGTCAGCGAACGGGATATTCTCACCGCTATCTCTGCATTAGAAGTTGCTTTGCGAGAGTTGGGATATGAAGCTTTTACTCCAGGAGCAGGTGTAGCTACTGCTTCTAGAGTTTTAGCTGAGTCATAATTTAACATCTAAAATGTTGCAATAGTAGGGGCGGGTTCTACGTTAAATTAATGAGTCTTAACCAATTTAGATGAACCCGCCTCCACCCCATTTACGAAGTCATAATTCAGAAGTCAGAAGTCAGAAGTCAGAAGTTATTTTTGTAACGGGGATGTGAGCAACTCTCCAAAAATTTTTTGCCTTAAAAGGTGGGGTGACACGACCCAATTATTTTGATAATCTAACGCTAGCTACATATTGAAGAACCGTTATTTTCAAGGTTTAATAATAGAATAGATTTTAAGTTTGATTTTAAATTGAGTTCTGAACTAGAGTTAAATTGATTATTTCTAGTAATTATTCTGTAAGTATTCTGTAATTATTCAGCTATTAGTTGTCAGCTTAGGGCAATAAGACTCCCTCCTGAAGGAAGTATTTAAATGAATATAGACTTTCAGGTTAAAAGAACCTGCTTTTGTAAGATTTAATTATGACTGGATTATGGCTTAATAAGAACCCTTAATATAGGGTTTAAATCAAGCTCAAAAAATAGCTGATAGCTAATAGCTGATGGCTGTTTGCGCAGCATGACCTAGGAAATACTTAGATTATTCTGGCATTTAGTTGAAATCATAAGTGGTTTCTAGCCAATCAAATATTTTATCTAATTGCTCTAGAGTAACTAAACCATATTGCCATAAAATCATTGGAAAAGCACTGAAGTCTGGTTTACGATCTACTAATGTTGAACTAATACTAGCTCTTTCTGCAACTGCTATAGAAGCTGAAGAAATAGATAAATCATCTTTCAAGAAATGAATAAAGCGAGCATAATTATTTGGTGTCATTTTTCTTTACCTCCTATTTTTCAGACACCATTCTCTTTGTAACTCTTGTT
>NZ_JAAHGK010000694.1:0-4088 GCF_010672505.1 Okeania sp. SIO2B9
CCGATTCCTGCTAAATTTGCTAATCCCAGTCAGTTTGTTCAGCTTAATCCTTGTTTAAAATTAACAGAAATTGATAATGCTGGCCATTGTCCCCACGATGAATGTCCCGAAATAGTTAATGATTTAATTCTTGATTGGATTGCTCAACAAAAACAACAATATACATAAGCTAGAAAATAATAAATAATACAAATTTATTTTGCAATTATAGCGATCGCCGAATGAGCGATCGGACATTAAAAAAAATTACAGCACTTTTGAGGAAGCGTGAGGTAAAGTTATAAGATTATTTATTCCTATATTTCCAACAATATTTAATACCATTATTTATCAAAAATAAGTTCTACTGAAATGATCGGCGAACTTTCATGTTATACTATTGCGTATATCAAAATAGTTAAAAAATCATGTTTGTTGGTACTACTGAAGCAGCTTCTCTTTTAAGTATTTCTGCTCAAAGAGTCCGAGTTTTGCTCCAAGAAGGTAGGATTCAAGGAGCTAGAAAGATTAATGGTCGCACTTGGGTGATTCCTTTATATAAAGGAATGCCTAGAATTGCAGGTAGGAGTCGTGGTCCCAAACCTCGTTGGCGTTCTTGTAGACACTGTGGCAAGAATACTATTCATTTCAATCGACCGAATATAGGTATCAATAAAAATAATCGTAATACCGAACTTCATGTAGTTTCTGCTAAACGATGTTCTAAAAATTTAGCTAAAGGTCATGAAATCGATATTCACGGTCCTTGTCGGATTGTTTATCGACCAGAAAAACCTCATTCTTGTGGAGCAACTGTCTGGATTGAGACTTTGGCAACGGCGACAGTTTATAATTTTGACGGGAACGTGAAACGGGTGGATAGCAGATGGATTTGGGAATGGGAAGAAGAAGAAGAAATCTGGGAAATTAATAAGACAAATATTGATGAGTCGATCAAAGCATCCTAGTCAAAAAGTTAATTTGAATGACAGCGATCGGGTTTTTCTCCTCTATAGTCTTATGCTCAAAAACTTTTCTATGTTTTCTTGAGCGCAGGAGTAGGGGAGTGATGGTTAGTAATGGCTTTTAACAGCTAGTAACGGAATAGACATAAGAATAATATACATAGGATTTACCGAATAATTAAGGTATAAAGCCTCTCCTTTAAAGGAGAAACAAGCGGTCAAGGAATGGTGAGGTCTCCTCGCTGTTTGACCATCGACCAAGAGAGAAAAAAATTTTCATGATTAGTCAATCCTATCTGCTTTCAAGGAGAGGTAATAATTAATAATTAATTATTAATTGTTGTAGCACCTCCAACATATTTTCGTCTGAAACAACCAATAGAGTTTGCGGAGCAGTCTGGAACGGAAAGCACTCAGAATTATTAGCTTTTAGGCAAATCAAAACTCAATTATATTTGCTATTAACTTCCAACAAGGAGGTTCTCCTTCCCAATTTTGAGAAGGAACATAAGGCATACTAAGACTTATTGTCACCAAAAGATTATTTGAAGTTGGAGAGTATCCATTTTCTAAGTTTTTTATAAATTCTGGATCGGTAATTTTTGCATTATTTAAGAGCAAATAACCATGATTATTTTTGATACTACCTCGAAATTTAGCTCCTTCATTTTGAGTCACAGAAAAATTTTGCTTTTGAACTTTAACAATTTCAATTGTTCGACGTCGATGAAAGGGAACTGTTTTTAGATAGGAAGAATTAACATATTTACGAGAGTTATGTAGGATATAGTCGGAATTATTACAGTATTGAAGTATCTCTTCAACTTTAGCTTGACCTAAACATTTCCATTCACCTTTTAATACTGAAAGGTTTTCACTTTCAAAACCAAAATCATTTCCTTTATTATCAAGAGGAATTTCAAGAATATCAAGAGGTTTTGGTTCTCTACCTTCAACAAATCTAATTCTTTTAGGCACTCTTCCATCTTCAGGATATTGGCGATCGCATACTGGACGAACCCATTTTCCCGTATCTAAATCAATCCCTGCAATACAACGCTCATTTAGTTTGTAGGAATTAGCTAAACAAATTATTTTTTTTAGAGATGACATACTTTAATATTTCCCCATTGTTTGTTGAGATATTCAGCTACTAAACGACGATGACAATGATGTGGTTTAGCTTCACTACAAAGCAAACAACCTCTATCTAAAAGTTGAGGTGAAACTTTTTTTTCGATTTCTCTTTCACTAATAAGATGATTAAATTTTTGTTCATAAGTATCCCAAGTAATTCTCTTTTTTTTATAATCATCTAAAAGTTCTTTAGTAGGTGCTAAATCTAGAATATGAATATATTCAATATTGCAAATAACTTTAAGAAAATATTCTAAATCTTTTTTTTTCGCAAATCCAGCCAGTTGAGAAACATTATTTACTCTTGTATCAATAACGCATTTTACTTTTGATGCTGTTAAATTCTCAAAAAATTCTTGAGCGGTTTTTTGTGTAAATCCAATTGTAAAAATTTCAATAGTTTTTTTCATTTGATAAATGAAGGAAGAACGAAGAACGAAGAACGAAGAAGAAAGAAGGGTTCATTAATGGATAATGGATAATTACCTCTGGTTAAAACCGTTACGGAATTGAATATAAGGAAATATTATTTCTTCTTTTTTCTTTGTAGAGCGACAGCTCGCGGCGCTGCCAAGGGGAGGCTAACAAACCTGAATTATTTAATTAATCATTATTAATTATTCGGTAAACATTGAAAACAAGAAAAATAGAATTTCTATAGCTAAATGCTTACTTATTTTTTGCTTATGTATGCAATTTTATCTCCTTGAATTTTGTAAGCTTTTTCAAGTATTGTATCTTGAGAACTTTTAGTGGATTGACTAGCATTTTGGCTGAAGTTTTCAGTATCAAAAAGACTTAATTGTAAAAATGGCTGGGGTTTTTCAACAAGATTGTTAATTTGTAGTAGTCTTTGTTCAAGAGCAGAGTGATTCTCTAAGTCACCATTTTTAAGAATATGGTAAATATCTAAACCTTTATTTATTAAATGTCGGCTCACTAAAATAGCACGATGACAAGTAATTGGATCTTGTTCAGAACACATCAAAGCAATGTTATAATTTTCCAAACTTTGATAAACTTTTTCTAAACCTTTTTGAAATTCTTCTGTTTTAGCAATTAGCTCGTATAAAGCTTTTCCATTAACGTAACAACTTAAATTATTAGTTCTTGCACCTAATTCTTTGCCTAAAAAAATGTATGAAATATTGGTTTTATGTAGATATTGCTGAATGTTTTTTTGATTAAAATGAGGTAAATAATTACTATAAGGATAGGATCGAACATCTGCTATAGCTGTTATCTGATGTTTTTGTAAGAGACTTAAAAAAGATTCGATGGAATGATTAGAATGACCAATAGTAAATAATTTCATCATTGCTGATTTGATTTTTTTTTAATTGTTTAAATATATATATGATACCAGGGTTTTGAGCCATCAGAATGTTCTGTTTACTATTGAATTTTAACTTTGCTCTGATGGATTACAATATAAAGGTATGTTTGATGACTGATTATACCTTTATTCCTTGATTCAGTCAATCCTCTCTCTATAGAAGCCATTTGGTATCTTTGCATATAGAGCTAGACTACGCCAACTTCACTACTGGTTTGCACCAATAATGTTTGTTCCTGTACTACTTAGGGTTTGCACTCAAAAGTCTTTTAGTAGGGGGTAGGAGACAGGAGACAGGAGACAGGAGATAGGAGAAATAGAAATGTAGGAATATGAATTGTCCCTTGATTTTTCTGCCCAACTATGCGCCTAAAAAACTAACTTTTTGAGCGTTTTAGACTGAAACAAGCGCACTTTTTTCGACCCTAAAAAAGTGCTAGCTTTTTGAGCTTTTTAATGCAAAAAGTCTAGTATTTTGGGCTAACTATGGCAGAAAAATCAAGGGAAAATTCTTCCTCCTAGCTCCTCTATAATTCCCATTTATTTTGACTCCTGACTCCTGACTCCTGACTCCTACCCCCTACTAAAAGACTTTTGAGTGCAAACCCTAAGTAGTACAGGAACAAACATTATTGGTGCAAACCAGTAGTGAAGTTGGCGTAGTCTAGCTC
>NZ_JAAHGK010000695.1:0-4078 GCF_010672505.1 Okeania sp. SIO2B9
CTCCTCCTGACTCGGTGCTCCTGACTCCTCCTTACTTAACGAATCTATAACTGTTTAACCGGATTTGATATTACGGTTCATCATCAACATAAGTCCTAACTAACTCATTCCTTGCTATATCATGTTCAGTTGAATACTTATTTTCAGGTAGCAGCTAGAAGAGGAGTAGAGTTCAACAATTAATAATTAACAATTACCTCTTCTTAAAATGAATTAAGATTGATCCTTAAGGATAAAAAATTATTTTTTTCCCTTAATTGAAGTTGCTTTCAACCTTGATTATTCGGTAAAATACTTAATTTTATGTGTTATACTTAAACATGAAAAATTTATTGATAAATTAAAGACTTTCTATAGTAGATACAGCAGAATTAGTAACACTTTTGCCTGCCTTATTGCCATACTGAATTAAAGGAAGTGAAAAAGTAAGTGAAGGGCTTTTGCAAGAAGTAGGTAAGGATACATGGCAAAGAGCAAAGGCTATTTGGGAAAAATTATCGCCAAAAATAGAGTCTAAAGAAGCAGCTAAGGAAGCAGTAGAAGACTTTGCTAAAGAAGGTAATGACAAAGATGCAGAAGCAGCTTTTAGGCGACAATTGAAAAAAATACTGGACGCTGATGAAATCCTAGGAAAACAAGTAAAAAAATTAATGGAAGAAAATAATCCTACTTCCACAAACGTCAATGTTGAACAGACAGGAAATTTTAATCAAACAGCAGGAGATAATGCAAAATAAATTGGTCAAATTGGTTCAGCAGGCGATATTACTATGTAGATAGTTAGCATAAATAATGTCTGAAATTAATCAAAATGCTGGCGATAATTCTAATCAAATTGGTAGCATTAATAAAGCAAGAGATATTTACATCGGCTGTACTCTTCATCAAGGAGATTTAGATGATTCAACTTTACGCAGAATAGGCGTTTTAATTTTTCTTATATCAGTATTTTTGTTCTCGCTATTCATGGGAGGAGTTAATCTTATTCCTTTGTGATGGTAAAGAAGATAAATAAAACTATAAAGGTAAGCATTCAGCCGTCAGCCATCAGCTATCAGCTATTGTGCTTTTAGTTTAGGGTCTTAGGGTCAAAGCTGTATTAACTGTCTTACTAAAAAAGTTGCCTCCTTTACCCTTAAAGTAAGTTGTTAATTGAAACACTGTCCTTAAAGATAGAGTCTTGTTGCTGATAGCTGACAGCTAATAGCTGTTTGCGCAGCAGTCCGCAGGAAATGCTTACCTACAAAGTGTTTATTTTTGACAATAAATTACTAGACTAAAAATCTATGTAAGTTTTTCTTGTTTGTTGTTATCAATCAATAATTCAGCTTATATAATAAAGTACAATACTGCATTTCAATATGTCATCATATATTAAAGGAAAAAAATGCTGCTAGAACTCAAAAGATTAACCATACCACCAGGGCAAAAAGTGTTGTTAAAAGATGTAAGCTGGCAAGAATTTGAAGAAATTATCACAGACTTAGGAGAAAGTCGCGCTTCTCGAATAGCTTATGCAAATAACACTTTAGAAATTATTACTCCATTACCAGAACACGAACTTAGCAAAGAAGTTATTAGTGACTTAATAAAAGCACTCCTAGAAGAACTAGACAGAAAATTTTTAACTCTAGGTTCCACAACTTTCAAAAATGAACAAATGGCAAAAGGAATAGAACCAGACAATTGTTTTTATATTGAAAATGAAGCTAAAGTTCGTGGGAAAGAACGCCTAGATTTAACTATCGATCCACCGCCTGATTTAGCTTTAGAAATATATATAACTTCTCGTACTCATCTGAATATTTATGCCAATTTAGGAGTAGGGGAACTTTGGCGATTTGAAAAAGGAAAATTACAAATTTATGTTTTAGAAAATAACAAATATATAGAATCAGAAATTAGCCCTAATTTTCCAGATTTACCCTTAACTGAAGTAATTCCAGAATATAGTATTCGCTGTCAAAATATGGGTATAAATCAAACCATGAAAACTTTTCGGAATTGGGTAAGAGAACAAATTATTAGTTAGTAAAGTAGGTAAATAGTTATTTTCCTATTTCTTCTATTTCAAATTAGCTTTATAGCAGTACGTTTTTTGGTGTTTTACAATAAATTTTGGTTGTAAAGGAGTAGTAAGGATGTCTTTCAGTTTCTCCCCCACTCCCCACTCTTTTTATCTAATTACCGAAAAATTGTGGTTTAAAGCTTCCTCCTTTAAGGGGATAAAAAGAAAAATTTTCCTTTGAGTCAATCCTCTTCTTTTAAAGGAGAGGTAATTATTAATTATTAATTGTTGAAACCGATGCTACCGGACATGATATCACCGCATTCTCCTGTAAATCGCCCTATCGGCGGCTCCCCTATCTAACTACTTCTTCAAGCACGGCCAACAAATGCACAATAAGTTGAGAATAGATTAACTTAGATATCGGATACGCCAATAAAGAGTTAAACATGATTCAACAGCCTAAACCTCAATATTCTCTAGCCTGGATTGGCAAAATTGCTGAAGTCCCTAAACCAGAATGGGATGCTCTGGCCCAACCTTTAAAAACTCCCTTCCTAGAATGGGACTGGCTGCATAATATGGAAACTTCTGGTAGTGTGGGTGGTAGAAGTGGATGGCTACCGCAACATTTAACAGTATGGCGAGATAGACAACTAATAGCAGCAGCTCCACTTTATATCAAGGGACACAGTCAAGGTGAATTTGTTTTTGACCATCAATGGGCCGAGATAGCTTACCGCTTAGGTATTGAATATTACCCGAAGTTATTGGGAATGTCGCCTTTTACTCCTGCTGAGGGATATAGATTTTTAATATCGCCTGGGGAGGATGAGGATGAAATGACAGCTTTGATGGTCAGGGAAATCGATCATTTTTGCGATCGCCATCATATTTCTGGATGTCATTTTCTCTATGTCGATCCAGAATGGCATCCTGTACTGCAACGTAATGGTTTTAACAGTTGGCTACACCATAGTTACATTTGGCAGAATCAAGGTTATCAAACTTTTGATGACTATCTCAAAGTATTTAATGCTAATCAACGTCGTAATATTAAGCGGGAACGTAAAGCAGTAGGAAAAGCTGGTTTACAAATGCAGACTTTCACTGGGGATGAAATACCGAAAGCTCTGTTTTCTAAGATGTACAGTTTTTACGAGAGTACCTGCGATAAATTTGGTTGGTGGGGTAGTAAATATTTGACGAAGCGATTTTTTGAACAATTACATCACGACTTTCGCCATCGAGTATTATTTGTGGCAGGTTACAGTGAGGAGGACGACCGCTTCCCTGTAGGAATGTCGTTTTGTATTACTAAGGGCGATCGCCTTTACGGTCGTTATTGGGGCAGCACTTACGAAATAGATTGTTTACATTTTGATGCTTGTTATTATGCTCCGATAGAATGGGCGATCAACCATGGTATTAAGACTTTTGACCCTGGTGCTGGTGGGCGTCATAAAAAACGGCGTGGTTTTCCAGCAACACCTAACCATAGTATGCACAAATTTTATCATAATCGTTTGTCAAAAATCTTCTTGTCCTACATTGGGCAAGTGAATGAAATGGAACAGCTAGAAATGGAGAGAATTAATGAGGATTTACCTTTTAGTCATGGTAATTCTTAATGGGACTTACACAAAATCAAGCCAGAAAATAGGCTCAAATATAGATGGGCAGAGGCTTTGATGTCAAAAAGGTATAAATCCTGAATAAGCACGGGTTCTAGCCATTTTTAAGGCATCGACGTAATTCCCTTGTCTAGACTGACTTTGAAGCATTATTTCCTACCAAAAAATGTTTAATATCATGTCCGGTAGCATCGGTATTGTAAGCGTGAAAGTAAGGAAGAAGGAAGAAGGAAGAGGGAAGAAGGCTTAAAAGCTTGAAAAAACGTAAATTTCCTGTAGATATTCACCCTTGGTTTTACACAAACGATAAAGTGCGGACATGATATAACTACCATTAACACGTAAGAAAAAAGGGGATGGAAGAAAAAAGAAGGTAATAAATCAAGCAATTATTATCTCAGCTATCAGCAATTATTAAATACCTAAAGGTTGTAAG
>NZ_JAAHGK010000696.1:0-4076 GCF_010672505.1 Okeania sp. SIO2B9
TAGATAATGCCTAAATTACTCCAACCAAAATAAGCAACAAATTGAGCAGCAAAAAATGATAAAGCAATATAATAACCCATTAAACTCATAGCCTGAGTCATACCTTGAGCAATATCTTTATCGCTCTGAATTGTACCTGCTGCTTTTCCATAGACAATACCAGGCAGAATAAATCCTACCATTATTATTGGTACAATTCCCTGGAAAAAAGGAGAAGGAATAATAGTTAAAGTTTCGGGGTCGCGCAAGATTCCTTCTGGAGGTAAAACTAATATTAATAAAAGCACTACAAAAGCCAATAAAGAATATCCAGCCCAACGCAAACCTTTTCGTTCAGCAGTAGTCAATTCTGGAATTTCTTCTTGATTAATTTCCCCATGATATTTACCAAGACGAGGCTCAACAATTTTATCCGTAATATACCAACAAACTAAAGTAATAACAAATGTAGAAACTACCATGAAATAATAATTAACTGCTGGATTAACTGTATATTCAGAATTAATTAATTTAGCCGAATTTTCAGTAATTCCTGCTAATAAAGGTTCGATAGATCCAATTAATAAATTAGCACTATAACCTCCAGAAACTCCAGCAAAAGCAGCAGCTAAACCTGCTATGGGATGACGTTTATATGCTAAAAATACTAACGCAGCAAGAGGAGTTAAAACCACATATCCAGCATCAGAAGCAAGATTAGACATTACCCCACAAAAAATAATCGCTGGAGTAATAAACTTTGCTGGAGCAACTAACACTACCTGACGCAGTAGAGCAGAAATTAATCCTGTAGACTCTGCGACTCCTACCCCTAACATTGCTACAAGTACGGTACCCAGGGGAGGGAAATTAACAAAGTTACTCACCGCTTCGGTAATTATTCTGCGGATACCTTCAGGAGTAAACAGAGAGACTGCTTTAATAGTTTCTTGAGTTGCAGGATGTACAACAGATAGATTTGTCAAATTAGCGATCGCGCTAATCAAAATTACTGCAATAGAAAGATAGAAAAATAATGTAATTGGGTCTGGCAATTTATTGCCAACTTTTTCAATAAAAATAAGTGCTTGATTAACTATGCCCAACTTTTTAGACTGTTCTGGGGGCGGTGTTTTCGTCATCTTGACTGTTTCCTTTGGAGATGAAAATACAATTTCTCATCATCATACTATCGGAAGGAGGAAGGAAGAAGCAAGAAGGAAGAAGGAATAAAATTAGCATAAAACTCTATTGCGCGATCGCTTCCAACTCCTCATAAAAATATTTTTGTCCCATTGGGGAATTTGTATATTATCATTTTCTTTGTGGGTTTAATACCCCACCGTCTACACGGTGTTCAAAATTACTTGGGGGAGCGTAGACGCGGAACGGCTTGTCGAAGACTATCCCCATGTAATTTTCCTCCTGTCTCCTGTCTCCTGTCTCCTTCTTCAAATTACTAATCAAGTGTACTACATAATTATGTTTTGGCCTAGTCAAGAGTAATTGCCTCAAACTCAAATCAGTTAAAAAATTTTTTTTCCTTCCAACCCTTGAAATTTTTGTCTTATATTATTTATGTAGTATAAAAATATAGATCAAAGCAAACCAAGTCATCTGTACCTTAAAAACAAAATAGATACTACATAGTTATTCATAGCCTTGTGGACGACTAGATAAGTCACTCTGATTCTCAGTCAGAGACAAGAGCATGGAAACTAAAATGTCTTGAGATAGGGTTGCTATGAAAATCAGCAAAAATGATGATGTAATTTTTATGATATGATGTCAACAAAATTAAATATCTAAAATAACATTAAATTCAGTAATTTATTAAGAAGTAAAATATGAAATTTTTATACCCATTAACAGCGACATTATTAACAGTATCCTGGTTAACTATTCCAGTATTTGCTCAATCTAAATCTAATTCAATGGAACGCATCAAAACTATTCAGCGTTTATTAAGTACTTATGAGTGTCAAGGTTGTGATTTGGGCGAAGCGGACTTAAGCGAAGCGGATTTAAGTGAAGCCAATTTATTAGGAGCTAACTTACAAAAAGCAAACTTGAAAGGAGCTAATTTAAGAGGTGCTATTCTCAGCGGTGCTAATTTGATTGAAGCAAATTTAGCAGGGGCTAATTTATCAGGTGCAATTATGCATGGTACAACTATGCAAAAGGCAGATTTGACAGATACTAATTTATCTTGGGCTGATTTGTACCAGGCATATATGGAGGAAGCTAAATTAAACAGAGCTAATTTATCTAATGCAAATCTTAATCAAGCAAAATTAGAGCAAACAGATTTTTGTGGAGCTACTCTACCTAGTGGTAAAAAAGGAGATTGCTCTAATGACAAAAAATAGAGATTGCTCTAATGGCAAAAATATAGAGGTTGTCGATTGGATTGACATCTCCAGGGGTTGAAACACCCTGGATTCTGCGGTTAACCCACCGCAAATGGGATAAATCCACATTTGCTTCAAGCCTGAAGGGCAGACTTCTAGGCTTCTCGGCATAGACTATTATCTAGCTGTTAGCTTACTTTTTTTGAATAGCTTTCACGAGTGGTTTTCTCAATATGTTGGAGCAATCTTCTCGCTGCTCTAGCTGCCTTCTTGCTTTTCGGTGCTGAATGCGGAGCTAACAGCCGTCGTAGGAAATCAATTCCCCGTCTCCTGTCCACCGGAATTTCACCGCACTAGCTAGAGATCATGGCAACAAACCTTGTTCTTACTTACTATTTCTATTATAGCAGAACTTCACTCCGCTTTATTACCCGCGTGTCGTTATTCAACCAGCCGTTAAAACGGGCGCTGCGTACTTCCTCCCGAAGCTTTTTAGGTTTTTATGCAAAGGTTTTGATACAGTTGAATTTACTATTTTGTTAAGTATAATTTAATACTACAGCAGATATTTCATCAACTACTTTAATTCGTCCTCTATAAATTGAACGAATTAGTCGGTCTATTGAGCGTTTTTCATATTCTTGTAAAGATTCATCAAATATAGCAGCCATTAATCCATAGCGGTCAGCTAGGGTAATGTAGCCGTTTTCATTGGCTTGAGCGAAAAGGTCTCCTAACGCACATGGAAGAAGATGGACAGGAGGATCTACAGACATAAGAATCACCTTTAAATTTTAGAGTTATAGTATTAATAATTTTTCATTGTTACATACTTATGCAACATTAATATAGTAAGTGTGATCACATACTAATAGTGATTAAAATCACTATTAGTATGTGACAACTAACAATGGGCTTAGTGACTTATGTTGCAAATCACTAAATTTAAAATTTTCCGGAAAACTGTACTAAGTATTAGGAACATATTAGGTGTACCTTAACCTTGTGGGAGCAACAGTATAACCAAAGTTCAATACTTTACTAACCATATTCTCAAATTTCAGGCTGAAAATTTTGATACAATTTAAAAAAAAAATCTGTAAAAAAGTGTTGACAAAGCTGATAGAAAAAAGTTAATATAATATCAAAAGCAAAAGACAGTCAGCCTAATCCGGCAAGTAAAGACACAGTAAGAGTGTAGCTGGAGCGGAGGAACCAAATACAGGGGGCTTATCTCTGATTAGAAGTCTTTGAATGTAGAAAAACAAAGATACAGAGAAGGGAATCTCTCAGCCCTAGCCCGTCAGCTAACTTCGTAGGCATTGAGAGGAGAATGAAGAGCCAACTTTCTATGAAAATTTAGACAGATTGTCAATTCAGTATCCTTGGTTTGTATAGGTCTGATTTGTTGCGCCCGATAAACCTGACTCTGACGATCTAAAATAATGTTAGAAAAACTGAATATTCCCTTTTTTGCGACGCTTGCCGTAGTTATTGTAATACCTCAACAAGCTGTATGGAAGCGCATCTGTCGCTTCGTCACGCCTGAATTAGTTTTATTACCGGCATTAGGATTCTTTTGGACTATAGTGTTGTGTTCTATGGTTAATACCTTTTTAACAACCTTCATACCCAGTCCTTGTTTGCCAACAGTTATCAGCACAGCTATAAACGTTTCTAAAGTTTCCAGAGGATACTTAGGAGTAGCTCAAGCTTTCTGGCAGTGTTCTGGTAAAACTCAGAATG
>NZ_JAAHGK010000697.1:0-4069 GCF_010672505.1 Okeania sp. SIO2B9
ATCAATTTTGGCTGACTGTTCACAAGTGGGCTTAATTTTGTAGCAATGAGTAATTATCATAATTTTTATACTACTCTTTAGTGCTATATTTGAACATCAATCGACACCTGTTTAATTTACCACAGGCAATTCCCTTCCCGTTAAATCGGAGATTATAACGGAGGACTTCTTGCCGAATCTTTTTGGATTATAACCCAACAAACTCAGAATATTTATTAGTTTTTCTCTATTGGGAACTTAGCTAATGATTGAACGTCTCTAATTTTTCTGTTTTTTTTTGGAGATTTCAATTTGCAACTTTAAAAATTGGAAGGACATATAATTAAATTTACTTTGGATTTTTTCTAAAACCAAAGGGAATATTTTAATATACTTTGAAATTATTGTCGATTTAATTCGACTGAATTTTAATTCCTCTAGATTTATTTGGTAATTGGATTAAAGGATATTCTGGATTTTTCAGATCGATATAGGCAATTCGGCGAGCATCAATTTTATTTGGTAATTCTCGCATTTGGTCTAGAACATTTAATTGTTCGCTAAATCGAGAACTGTACTGTCCTAGATGAACTATTCCCAGTTCAGTCGTTAGAATTAAGTTTCCTGGATCTTGCCAATTAATCTCGAACACTTTAACAGGGCTAAGACTTAGGCTTTGGTATAGCAGATGCCAATATTTACGATACTGTTCAGTAAAACCAATTACTTTTAGAGTAGGTAAAGATTGAGTTCTTTCTAGAGCAGAAAAACTTTCTAGGGGGATCCAATTCCCTTCGGCATCTAACCACCCCATTTTTTGTGAGTTACCAGCACCTACTTTACTCTTCAGTTGAGTAATTGCCACAGGACGTCTCTCTGTAATCTCAATCTTTAAACTGAGAGGAAATAACTGCCGACTAATTTTTGCCCGGGCAATTGGGCCGTGGGACTCTAAATTTTTAGCTAGTACCTGTGGTTTAATTTTCCAAAGAGACTGAGGATACTCTAAAGGAATTAGAGATAATATTGCTCGGTCTGAAAGTAATTGATTACCTTCTACACTTAACTGTTCCTGTTTAGTTATGAGCCAAATGGGCTGAGTAATTGCCCAGAGCAAAGTTCCTGCTAAACCACCAACTGCTAGTATTTGCCATATTATAACTACTAATCTTAATCGTCTTTGACGCAGCAATGTTTGTCGCCGACTTGACAAATCTGATCGAGAAACCGATGCAATACCATTAGCCATTATATTTATTTACTCACTAATTAGTTAATATTTTTAATGCTACCCTACACAATTATCATTTTGATTTAATCACTTATACAAATATTATTTTAGTTGTGAGATATTTGAGATTTTCAGCAAGCAGGTAAAAGTTAAATGGTCGCCGATGATTGATAATTTATAGAATCCCTAACCGTATCTTTTCCTAAAAAGATTATACTAATGAGCGATATAGCTGCCGCACTTGCTCCGCCAACGCCAACGCCGCATGAGAAAATGCGGTATTCAAGCAGTTTAACAGACTTTGAATGGGTTCTGATTGAACCATTATTACCAAAAAAGAAGAAAACTTATCCTACAAAATGGAGCAACAGAGAAATCTTAGATGGTATCTTATATCAATTAAAGAATGGTTGTAACTGGTGTGATCTACCCTGCATATTTACCACCCTATTCAACTGTATTTTGGCACTACAAGCAGTGGCGAGCATCAGGGGTTACCCTTGAAGATTAGAGATGTATTGCATCTGTGTTGTACGTCAACAGGTAAAAAAAAAGCCAGATGGACAACTTTAATCATCATTGATTCACTTATCTGTAAAAAATACCTGTAATGCTAGTATCAAGTCCAAGGGATTCTGTTTTTACAAGGCTACCAACGGAATTAAAAGACCGGAACGCAGTTGATAGTCTCGGTTTTCCTTTTTTTACTTATTGCACCAAAGCCAATGTATCTGACGATCAGGGATTAATAGAAATGTTGTCAGATAACATTGATTACTTTAAGTCCAAACCTGTTAACCCATACTAAAATTACTATCTTACTTGACAATGGATATCCCATACGAAAAAATAGCACAGGAGTTAAAGAAAATTTATCCAGCAATTATGACCAAGATTCGGTTTAAACTATCACCAAAACCTTCACAGGTGGAGAAAAAACAGCAAGGAAAAACAGGATTTGTTCCCGTCAAGGCCAGGTGTGTCATCGTGCATAACCAACTCTTGGATGGAAAGGTGTAAAAGCTTGACTAAAAATTTTGTTTGCGCAGCATTCCGCAGGAAAAGAACTCTGGAAAATGCCACAGCCAAGATTAATCTTTGTTTTATTCGACTGATGCTTAAGAGGTTGGCGATCGCGACTTAGTATAACCTTTCCCTCAAAAGATACGATCAGGGGTTCTATAGAGATTTATGTAGTTATAAATCATAACTTTTAAATATATACAAAATATTTCTACACCAGTAGATGTTTTTACTAATTAATCAAATTTTAGATAGAAAAAATATCTAATTGATTTTCTGTTCTGTTTATTTGTATACTCAATTTTCCCTAATATTATTACTATCTATTAAGGCTTAAGAGCTGATTTATTAACTGAGCTGTTAGCTCCGCATTCCGCAGGAAAACTCTTATGCTATCTAGGTCTCATAAATTTCCACTTTACTGGCCTACAATCGGTAAAACCTTTGTCCTGTAAGAAATTCAGCCTCTTAATATTTACTCTATAAATCAGCTCTAAGCACCTAGAGGCTGACGTACCTCTTGCCCATAGCCAAAAAATTCCAGAGAATGACATAGTTAAATAATATATAATGTCGCCTTTTTTTTGTTATGAGAAAAACTGTGTTAGAAACTCTTGACTTAATTAAATTTTACAAGTCCTGTAACCCTACCAAGACCCTCATAGTAGGACATCCTGAAGATGAAAATATTACATAGATTTTGCGAGTGTTTAGAGGTAGTGACATTATTCAAGAATTAGAAAGAACAATAACACTACTATCTGGAAATCAGCCAACTTGTCAACTATTTACAGGGCACATCGGTTGTGGCAAGTCCACTGAACTATTTAGACTGAAAGATAAACTAGAAAGAAAAGGATATCATATTGTTTACTTTGAATCCTCTGAAGACTTAGATATGGGGGATGTAGATATTAGTGATATTTTACTGGCGATCACTCGTCAAGTCAGTGAAAATATAGAGCAAGCCAACATCAAACTAAAACCAGGCTACTTCCAAAAACTATTTACGGAAATATCAGAAGTATTACAAACCCCGATCCAACTTTCAGCAGAGGCAGAAGTATCTGTTGGTATTGCCAAAATTACTGCTAAAATTAAAGATTATCCCAAACTACGTTCTCAATTAAGACAATATCTAGAACCACGAACCAGCACCATTCTAGAATCAATCAATCAAGAATTACTCGGACGAGCTAACATTGAACTGATAGTGTAATGAGTGTCAGTTTTAGTCTGAACAATCAAATTATTGCTTCTGGTAATAAAGATAAAACAGTCAAGTTGTGGAACCGCAAAGGCAAATTACTTAAAACTTTAGTTGGTCATAAAAAATGGGTCAATAGTGTTAGTTTCAGCCCCGATGGCAAAATGCTTGCTTCTGCCAGTGATCATGGTATAGTAAAACTATGGACTCAAGATGGTGATCTGCTAAAAACTATTCCTGCTCACGATAATTGGGTGTTGGGAGTAAGTTTTAGCTCAGATGATCAGGCGATCGCTACGGCAAGTTATGATAATACAGTTAAACTCTGGAGTATAAATGGTGAGTTATTGAAAACTTTTTTAAAAGGTTCTAGTGCAGGATGGCAGAAATAAGTGACCAGTAGGAGCAATGCCCTCTTCCTGAGATAGAATACTCAGAGGTGCGATCGCATCGGAGAGGCCAGCCCCAAAAAGTGACCACTAAAAAAAAGTGATTTATGAAGTAAACTAGAATTTGTGGAAGCCCAATCAATAAGCCCAGTCAACCCCATGAATGAATGCCTATCCCCAAAGCTCAATCCATAATCCTGTCGCCAAGACAGAAAAGCCTACTGCAAGTTTTACCCTTCA
>NZ_JAAHGK010000698.1:0-4066 GCF_010672505.1 Okeania sp. SIO2B9
CTCAACCTCCCACCGCCAGAGATTTGATGTCATCTCCAGTTCGCACCATTCCTCCTGAGACATCCATAGAAGAAGCTCATCGCATACTATTACGTTACGGTCATTCTGGTTTATCAGTAGTAGACTCATCCAGAGAATTAGTTGGAATTATTACTCGGCGAGATATTGACATCGCCCTCCACCATGGTTTTAGTCATGCTCCAGTCAAAGGTTACATGACACCACAACTCAAAACTATTTCCCCAAAAACCACCCTCCAAGAAATTGAAGAATTGATGGTTACTTACGATATTGGGCGGTTGCCAGTGTTGGAAAATAACCGTTTAGTCGGAATAGTTACCCGCACCGACGTTTTACGAGAATTGCATCAACAACAACGCCCTCAAAACGAACAACTTGGTTGTATACCTGGCGAAACTTGTAAATCAATTGCCGAACTTTTACAAGAACGTCTTGCACCTCAACTTTGGCAACTACTCACCTGTGTTGCTGAGTTGGCAGAAAAACGAGGTTGGCAACTATATCTAATTGGTGGAGGGGTGCGAGATTTATTATTATCAAAATTTGATGAGACTCTACTGTTAACAGATATTGATTTAGTCGTAGATGGTTGTCACTCTGAGTCAGCAGAAAAAGCTCCTGCGGTGGAGTTGGCAAAAGCATTGCAAAAAATTTACCCCACAGCACGTTTGGAAGTTCACGGTCAATTTCAAACTGCTGCCCTACTTTGGCACAACGACCCGGTGTTAGACTCTCTGTGGATAGATATTGCTACTGCTCGCACAGAATTTTATCCCTATCCAGCAGCTAACCCAGAAGTTGAAGCAAGTTCAATTCGTCAAGACTTGTATCGTCGGGATTTTACTATTAATGCTTTGGCAGCAAGATTGACTGAACCTCGTGCTGGAGAATTGCTTGATTTTTTTGGTGGGTTGTCAGATTTGCAGGGGAAGCAAATGCGGGTGTTACACGCCAACAGTTTTATTGAAGACCCCACTCGTATCTATCGAGCGGTAAGGTTTGCTGTGAGATTAGGATTTGAAATTGAAGCAAAAACAGAAGAGTATATTCGTTACGCTATTAATAGTGGGGTATATCACCGCCAAAATATTGGGAAGGCGGAAAAAAATAGAAGGGTGCCTGCTTTGGAAACTCGACTCAAAAGTGAGTTGAAATATATTTTGCAAGCTAATTATTGGAAACCTGCTTTAAAGTTATTGGGAAATTTGGGAGCGTTGCGTTGTATTCATCGCACTTTGGAGTTAGACCGGAAGTTGTGGCAGCAGGTATGTTTGATGGATAGGTGTTTGCAACGTTTTGATGCTCAGAAAAGTTTATCTCACTGGCAAATGCGGTTGGAGGTTTTGATTGCTTATTTGGAGTCTGAATACCGGGGTTTGGTGGGAAAAAATTTACAGTTGCCTGTGGATAGTGTGAAACGACTGGAGCAGTTGGAGTTGGCAAAGGGTAAGGTTATGGATAGTTTGCCAGAATGTAATAGTCCGAGTCAGGTGGTGTGGTTGTTGCGGAAGTACGATTTGCCGATGTTGATTTTAATTGCGGTACAATGTGAGCGTTGGGTGCGACGTAGGGTTTGGCAATATTTGACTCAGTGGGCAAATGTTAAACCTGTTTTGAATGGAAATGATTTGAAGGAAATGGGATATAAACCGGGGCGTGAGTTTAAGTTGATTTTGGACGATCTTTTGACTGCAACTTTGGATGGTGTGGTGAGCGATCGCTCTGATGCTGAGAAATTTTTAGCTAGGTATTATCCTCTTCGGTAGCATCAGTGTAATTTAGATGGGGAGTGTGGGGAGTGTGGGGAGATGGAACATTTTTTTATGCCGAATTAAGCGGATTTGATATCAACAATAGAGAATAGAAATTACAGCACTTTTGAGGATAGTCAGGTATACTTGTAGGAATATTCTTATATTTCCTGTTCCCTGTTCCCTGTTCCCTGTTCCCTTTTAGGATATTTATCAGGAAAAAACTATGGCAATTGATGATGATTTTTTGTATCCTCACAGTCGATATCAAGGTGATTTTACCCCAGAAAACTTAGTATTTAATTCAAATCTGCAAGAATTTGCTCAACGAGTAAGTATAATTTGCGGTTTAGAAACTGGTGGAAAAATTTCTCCTGAAGAAGCTTACGAGCAAATCAAAGAACTTTGGAAACAGTTGAAAAATTCTAAGAAAAATTTAGGAATAGGTACAGACCCTGAAAATAATTCAGACCGGAAAAATATTTAATTAGGTAATTATATCAAGTTTACTTGAATATTGATAATTCATAGAGGAGTGGTATAAAATTTTCCTAAAATATGATTTTTTACAGCTCTTCTTTTCCATGATTAAAAACCAGATTTTTAAGGAAGAGGGAAGAAGGCTTTAGTTATCTAGAACAGAAGACTTAAAAGTCCAAAAAACTTAAATTTTTTGTAGATATTCACCCTTGGGTTTACACAAACTATAAAGTGCGGACATGATATGACTAATTATGTATGTCCGTCTACTTAAATCTCAAAAATTGACATACTCCCGGCATCAAATCTAAGATTATGATGCGGGATTCTCATCTAAGATGATTCTACATTCATTGAAATGACTTACATTAACAATATTGCTATTATCAATCCAGCGGTCAAACTCTCCTGTAGCGTTTGGGATTTTGTCCCCAGTTTCCGAGTGCCCCTCGGTACTGTTAAATATCACTCCCAACATCTCCATCCCTTTAGCTAGAATATTTCTTGCTGCGTTATGGTCTCTATCTACATATATAACCGCAATGTAAGCATTTATGAGTTCTAACAGACAATGATTTTTTTACCGTTCGACCACAATTTGAACATTCTTGAGATGTGAAATGGGGAGGTACTGCTACACAAACAATCCCGTGTAACTTAGGGTAATACTCAAGCCATTTTGTAAATTGATATCAACTTGCATCAGATATTGACTTAGCTAAATGATGGTTTTTAACTAAATTGGCAATCTTCAAATCTTCGTATACTACCAGATCGTGTTTATTGGATTAAAGAAGTATATTTATTTGACAAAAAGTTAATAGTTATTAACTAAAATTACAGACTTTAAACATTGGCAAATAAAAATTTATATAATATACTTTATATTAAGATAAAAAACAAACTTAAAATTTTTGAAATAAACTCAGGAAAAGCTGAAATGAAAAAGGATGAATTTCTATATCCACAAAGTCCCTATTACGGACAAGCAACTCCAGCAAATATCAATTTCAATGCGAAATTACAAGAATTTTCTCATAAAATAAATTATATCAGTGGTTTACAAACATCAGGAAAAATTTCAACAACATCTGCTTATCTGCAAATTCAGGAACTATGGGAACAGCTGGAAAAAATCAAGAAAGATTCAGGTTTTTCTCAACAATCTTAAATATTCAAGCTCATTCATTTTCAAAGACTAACTCCATCCGATCGCCTCTAAATCTAGTCACCCCATATTCAATAATATTGCCATCCTGATTGACATTGATTGACTCTGCTAACAAAATAGGATGATTCAGAGGAACTTCCAACAGAGAAGTATCTTCATGTCTGACTATACGAGCATAAACATGAGTTGTACGACGAATATGATCGCTATTATATTTTTCCCTTAACAACTTAGAAATTGAACCTTTCTCTCGCAAAAATTCAATTGCTTCCTCCTCTACAATTCCTGGAAAACGATCTAAAGGAAAATGACTACTAGAAATATTAATAGGTTGATCGTCTGCAAATGCTAAACGTTCAATTAAAGCTACAGGAGTACCTACTTCTACTTCTAATCCTTGAGCAATAGAAGCATCGGCAGGTATTTCAACCATTTGCAGTAATCTAAAACTAGGCTTTTGGCCTTGGGCAATAAGAGTTTGATTATAGCGTACCCTTTTACCTATAAAATACTTAATGGGTCTACCAACAACAAAAGTCCCACGACCTCGATCGACTCTCACTAACCCTTCAGTTTTGAGAATGGCGATCGCCCTACGCAATGTATGACGGTTAACAGAAAAATATTCGCTCAGTTGAGCTTC
>NZ_JAAHGK010000699.1:0-4066 GCF_010672505.1 Okeania sp. SIO2B9
AAATTCTTATCTGGTTAGGCATTGTTACTTTTGCCTTATTATCTTTATATTGGGTAGCTCCCTACATTTTAATTAGCAGTGGAACTGAACCTCCAATACCTTTAGTAGCTGCTGCAATTTCTCTAAATATTTTTGGCATTTTCTTCCACTACACTAGCGATGCTCAAAAATATTATACCCTCAAATATAAACCAGGATTAATCACAGAAGGATTCTTTGCTCGCTGTCGAAATACTAACTATTTAGGAGAAATATTTATCTATCTTTCTTTTGCAATGTTAGTGCAACATTGGTTGCCTTATTTAATTCTAGGAGCATTTTTTGCTGGAATATTTATCCCTAATATGCTGAAAAAAGATAAGTCTCTATCTCGCTATCCAGAATTTGCAGAATATCAAGCTAATTCTGGATTAATTATCCCTCAACTATTTAGCAAAAATTCTCTGACTTCGGAAGCCAAAAAATTTGCAGAAAAAAATGGCTTTGTTGCATGAAAGTAGCGTTCGTAGAAACTCCCTTAGTGGAAGTTAACTAGCTCTCAACTTTGTAGCTTTTGGGTTTGCCAGTTTGAATCATACGCTTGGGCATGGCACATTGTATGAATAACTCTACTGCCTGACTATCAAATTTTCGTCGTCGCAATTGTCCTCCAAATATCACTTTGAGCCTAAACATAGTAGTTTTCCTACGGAATGCTTCCCTACGGGATGCTACGCAAACGCAAACAGATAGGGAACGTCGATGGTAGCCACTTTCACGCTTCCATTTCTTGCGGCCACAGATGCGAATGCACCTCAAGTTTTCATCTCTGGGATGGGGAGTCCCTTTACAGTTGCCATGTTGCCAAATCACCGCATTTTTTCGCGGTGGAATTGTCGTTTTTGCCGACTATGGTGAGGAGACGCAATATCAGTTATGGAACTCAGACGATTGAAGGGACGAGAGCTTGGGATACTTTTATGTCCCTTGTTACTACGACTCGTAAACTGGGATTGAGCTTTTTTGAATATGTACGCGATCGCATTTTGAGGAGAGGGAATATTCCCTCTCTGGCAACTATTATTTATGATCGCTCTTCTGTTAATTCTCTTGGTTGGTCTTAGCAGCTATCATAATTGCCTACCCCATCATATTGAGTGGATACCATAAAGATATGTTATGTGTCGAGAAAAATTAGTTAAAGTGATGATTGCGACGACGTAAACCACCAAAGACGAATAATCCGACCATGGCCATTAAGCCCACAGTGGTAGATGATTCGGGAACGGATTGAGACTCCACACTAATGGTGATACTAGCAATCCCATTGGGATAAAGAGTTGTATCATTGAAATCGAGGTCAGCAAAAGCCGTATCAAAATTAGTTGGTCTATTGAGGAAATTAGCATAAGGATCGGCAACATTGGCATTAACTCCATTTTCATCAGCCCCCTGATTTTGTCCGCCTTGTCCGGCAGGTAATTCTGGAAACAAACCGTTACCGGCAGAAGTAGAAAAATTATTGACTTCTGTTCCAGCATCATTAACGGTTCCGGGGAGTCCAATGTTAAAGGAAATTTGGCTTTGATTTCCTGTAAATAAATCCATTAAATCCCAAGCAAAGGGATTACCATTGGCAACATAATAATCATTAGAAGGAAGAACCATCGATACATAAGAGAACCATCGATTAGATTCATCGGGGGTTACGTCAAATGTACTCATAGCCATAGTTTCTGCGGTGATAGGACCACCACCAATGGCACCATCAACACGGGTTCCCACTTGAGTTGAGTCGAACACTCCACTCATACCACCTTGAACATAGGTTTTATTGGCGAGAAAGTCTATGGAGATGGGCATAGTATTGCCATCCTCAGCAATTCTCTCTAACCCTTTCTCGGAGGGAAGTCCCCCGTTATAACTATCAAAGCTACCGTCATGAAATCCCACCCAAACAGGGGTCAAGGCCACACCACCATCGAGACCGAGATTTTCTACTTCTACTTTTAAGGTTAATGCTTGCGCAACAGATGCTGTAGTGATAACAGAACTAACGCTTACAAGTGTTAATAATGCTTTACTATTTTTGAATAAGTTGGTCATGGCAGAATTAATTCACAATCTAATCAATTATCTCGTCATCAGTCTAATGAGACTATCTGAGAATTCTCTGAGAGATTTATAAAGTTTTTCTCAGTTCTCCGCTGCTTATAATACAATTAAACTTTTAAGAAGGTCACCCCTGTTAATAAATTCTTAATATGTTTCATATGTTTCATTAGCAAAAGCAACCCCACATTTAAAATCTTTACTGAATCTTCATAAAACTCTAGTTTTTTATATTTTCTCTGTGATTACAACGAGTTTTACTCATCTTTAAAAAATTAATATGTATAGATTATATAAAGTATTATTTTTTTTATCCTCTCATTATAATTCCAAAAAATAGATAGGTTAGTGGTAAGCATTCAGGTGTAGGGGTTGACAAAATTATCCCAATTACTCAGAGATAGGAATGAGAGATAATTCGTGAGAACGCGATCGCATTGCCAAAGAAAGTGATCGCCTCAATAAATCAAGAACAGAGCGACCCTGAGCGCGACAAGACTGTATGACGCTCAACAATGTTGCCGAACGACGAAACCCAGGCCAAAAGCGAGAACCACCAGCCACTTTACGCTTAGTGACGGCTTTGTTGCATGAATGTTGCGATCGCAGATAACTCCCTGGGGAGATGCAGTTCTAGATGTGTACTTGATAACTTTCGGGTTTACCATTCTGTATCATGCGGTTGCTGGCTAGCGCATTGAATGAATAACTCCACTGCTTGATTATCAAATGATCGTCTTCGTAACTTCCCACAAAATAAAACTTTGAGCCTAAACATAGTGGTTTTCCTACGGAATGCTTTCCTACGGGATGCTACGCAAACGCAAACAGATAGAGAGCGTCTATGGTATCCACTTTCATGCTTCCATTTCTGGCGTCCTATTTTACGAATTCGTCTGAGGTTCTCATCTCTGGGAGCAGGTAGGGCTTTACAGTTGCCATGCTGCCTAATCACAGCATTTTTACGCGGTGGAATGGTCGTTTTTATCCCTCGTTGGTGAGCTGTCTCATAGCACTTGTATTTGTCATCAGCCCCATCACCTGAAACTTGGGCTATTTCACCTTCTACTCCATCTAATAGGTCAGAAAATACTTGGTCTCACTCACATCATTGGTTGTGACAACTGCTGTGACAATCTCTCCGGTCGCCTCATTCACACCTAGATGTACTGGTATTGCAATATTTAGTTTTCTGACCCTACGGCATACAGTGTTATGGTCTGGTACTGGTAAATCTAGTCCCATCAAGTCAAATATAGATTCCACAAATCCCTCTGTCTGTCGTCCTGCTAATCCAAATAAGCTGCTGAGAGCCACCATTAATTCAATAGCCACATCACTATAGGTTTTCGATGCTCCCCTACGTCCGGTCTTCTTGTGGTTGACCCACTGCTCTATTACCTCGTCAGTGAGCCAAAATGTCAGACTCCCTCTTTGCTTTAAGGAAGCATCATACTCAGACCAGTTACTGACTCGGTACTTAGACTTGGACCTAGACTTAGACTTAGATTGGGACTTACTCATGTCTACGTTGATATAGGTTTGTTGTGCCACGCACTGTTATTTTTACCCTCTAAGCTCTCTTTGTGCAACAAAGCCCCTTCTACTGGGGGTTTCTTATTCTTTCTTCCCTTCTGACTCGGTCTGACTGACTTCCCCTCCTGGGAGGGGCGTGCGGGTGGGTTGACTCCTAAGTAATTAGGATTAATATCATACACGCACTTCAGCAACGCCTAAATATCTAGTATCTGAACTCAAATAAAATATACTACAATTAAAATGATAGTCGTTTAAGTTTTTATGAATAGGAATAGAATCAGCAAAGCTGGGCGATCGCTATAATCTTGTAAGCGATCGCGATCATTTAGCATACGCTATATATAGTGTCTTTGCGTAATATTATGTCCGGTTGAATACTTATAAATAAATGACGGAGTCCTCAGGAGTCAGGAGTCAGGTAGGGGAGCTGTCGGAT
>NZ_JAAHGK010000007.1:0-15085 GCF_010672505.1 Okeania sp. SIO2B9
TCAAAACTATAGTGCCACACTATAGTTTTGAATTAATATATGTAGTCTCTGAACAGAAATTATATCTGCTTAAACTAACTAGCTATCCCTTTAACGAACTCAGAAGTCAGAAGTTAGATAGGCGAGAGCGTCGGATTGGTGACCTATAGAAGTTATTTTTGTAAGAGGGATGTTAAGACGCGCTCCAAAAATATTTCGCCTTAAAAGGCGGGGTTGCGTGACCCAATTATTTTGATAATTTAAGAGTAGTAACAGAATATAAATACAAGCAATAATAATAACATTTAGGCTAAACCCATTTACAGTCTAACAATATAATTGGGCTGAAATAAAAACAGGTCACTATTGGAGAATAGTCAACATGAGCAAAATTGAAACCAGAACCGAACCCATGGTCATTAACATGGGACCCCATCATCCCTCAATGCACGGCGTATTGCGGTTAATTGTCACCTTAGATGGGGAAGATGTAGTTGACTGTGAACCTGTGATTGGCTACTTACACAGGGGCATGGAAAAGATTGCCGAAAACCGCACTAATACAATGTTTGTCCCTTATGTTAGTCGTTGGGATTATGCTGCGGGAATGTTTAACGAGGCCGTAACGGTGAATGCTCCGGAACAATTGGCCGATATTGAAGTCCCCAAACGGGCTAGCTATATCCGGGTAATTATGCTGGAACTAAACCGGATTGCTAATCACCTCTTGTGGCTTGGCCCATTCTTGGCTGATGTTGGTGCCCAAACTCCTTTCTTCTATATTTTCCGGGAACGGGAAATGATTTATGACTTATGGGAAGCTGCTACAGGTTATCGGATGGTGAATAATAACTACTTCCGTATTGGTGGGGTCGCTGCTGACTTACCTTATGGTTGGGTAGATAAGTGTGAAGACTTTTGCGATTACTTTATGCCAAAGGTTGATGAGTATGAACGCTTAATTACAAATAATCCTATTTTCCGTCGCAGGATTACGGGATTAGGTGTAATTAGTAGGGAAGAGGCGATTAACTGGGGGCTTTCTGGTCCAATGTTGCGTGCTTCAGGTGTTAAATGGGACTTACGGAAGGTTGACCACTATGAATGTTACGACGATTTCGACTGGGATGTTCATTGGGAAACTGATGGAGATTGTTTGGCCCGATATTTTGTGCGTATTCGGGAAATGCGGGAGTCGGTCAAGATTATTCGTCAAGCAATAAAGGGACTTCCTGGGGGACCTTATGAAAATCTGGAAGCAAAACGGATGGCTGGAGGGCCGAAGTCTGAGTGGAATGGTTTTGATTATCAATTTTTAGGTAAGAAAATACCTCCTACTTTTAAGATTCCTGAAGGTGAGCATTATGTTCGGATTGAAAGTGGTAAGGGAGAGATTGGGATTTATATTATTGGTGATAATAGTCCTTTCCCTTGGCGTTTTAAAATTCGGGCTGCTGATTTTGTGAATTTGCAGGTTTTTCCTCATATTTTGCAAGGTGCAAAAGTGGCAGATATTGTTGCTATTTTGGGTAGTATTGACATTATTATGGGGTCTGTAGATCGATAGTTAATTTATTTAAAATAAGGGAGTAGGGAATTTTTTCTTTATTCCCTTTTTTTTAGGTTTTAGGTGATAGGTTTTAGGTTTTAGGTTTTAGTAGTACTTATATGAAATATAAAAAAGAATGCTACGAATAATTTCCCTGGTTAAAAGACTTTACTTAGGAATGTCGATTTGACTAAAAACAGAGTTTTACTCTACTATAACGGCCGTTTGCTGGCGCACAACTATTGTTAACGTCCGTACAGGAGTCAGCAGAGTAGGTAGAAAGGAGTTTTTCGGTGATTAAATAGGAAGAAATGGGTATAATTTGCACTATTTTTTTTGCTGAAAATTTACCCAAAAAATTTGAATTTCATACCTCAAATCAGCAACGCCAAGGATTTATACCTTTTTGAGGCAAAACTCTCTGCTTGTATATATTTGAAGCTATTTTATGATTCTATTTTGTGTAAGTCTTATTAGTGACTCTTTGAAGTTAGGAGTGGTTTCGGCATCATCCCTAATGCGGACTTTACAGGGTGGGAAGAGTCTGAGTACGTTGTCGAATGAGACATAATTTTTTTTGTCAAGTTATAGCGCTGTGCGCAGGGAACAGGGAACAGGCAACAGGCAACAGGGGGAATAAAAAACCGATAATATAAGGCTTTTAGCTATTGGACACCTCTTGTAATTTGTAAATATCCCAGCGCACATTGCTATATAGTGCTGCCCACAGACAACAGGCAACAGCGGTGCGACCCCGCGACGACGCCAGTCGCAAGCGGTCGGACCCCGCGACGACGCCAGTCGCAAGGGAATGCCGACCAAGAGAGGGAATGCGCACCAAGAGAGGCAACAGGCAATAGGGGGAATAAATTGCCGATAATATAAGACTTTTAGTTATTGGACACCTCCTGCAATTTGTAAATATGCCAGCGCACATTGCTATAGAAAGAATTTCATTTTGATCGTACTAAATTTTACCGACAATTATATAGTTCATAACTATAATTAACTTTGGGTAAAATATCGGGATTCTCCCAACAGTTGAATTTCTCTAAATCATTTTCATTTACTTCTAAATTCACTGCCCATAAATCTAGAGGTATGGTTTTTTCTTTCAAGATTTGAGCAATTGTTGAATCTGGTAATAATGGTGATTTTTCTGTTTTTTTTGCCAGAATAAATTCTAAGGTTGGTGTTGGTAAATTAGTCTTTTTTTCGAGATGTTGAAAATATAAACCAATAGCCATTAAAGCACGAATTTCTGAGTGAGTTTTATAACTCATGGCAATCAAGATTGGGGCTTGAGATTTTGTTTGAATGATTTTGGCTAATAAATCGGCTCGTCGTGATTTTTGATAGGCATAATTTGTAACTACGCTTAATGCTCCACATAATCCCATTATTAATATTATGACAACTACTTTTTTTCCTGTTGCTCTGAAAAAAGTCGGAATAATTTTAAACAGTTTGCTTCTTTGTTTTTTCTCTGCAATATTATTTTGCCAACAACTCGCCATAATTGACCCCAACAACAATAAAACTACAGGAAAATAAACAAAGCTATAACGAGCGACCAAAGATATATCTTTTCCTAAACCATAAATTACAAATAAAAATAGGAAGATGGCAAAGCCTAAAAACCATCCTAATATCTGAAGAGAAAGACCTGCTAATGGAGAGGCAATCTCTACTTTCCACCCTTGCCATAAACTAGGAAAAACCCAGACTAATACTAACAACATTGTCACGCCAGAAACAATGCTAATAAAAGTATTTGTTCCCTCCACTGGCAACATAAATATCATTGTTATTCCCCATACAAATAAACGCAGGATAGGTTGCCAGATTTCATCTAGGTCATAACTGGTATCGATCCAACTCGTCAAGTCATTGCCCGAAATACCTGTCACTGCTGGCAACCAGACTAAACAACCGAGCAAACTTCCCAACCCAACCGCATATATGCGCCACCAATAACGTTGATAAAATTGTTTGATATCCCTTAGCAAAAACCCACCCATAACTAAGCCTTCCGCAGCTAGGGTTAATGCAAAAAAGTAGTGGGTGGCGATGCCTAAACTATTAATTATTACCCACAAACATCCTAACCATAAAGGTAATATTTTTTGCTGCTGAATACAGCGTATTGCTTCGATGAGACAAGCTAGAGAAATGATTATCCAGAGGATAGTTAGGGTGTAATGACGCGCTTCTTGGGCAATGTAGATGCCGAAAGGAGACACCGCCATCAGTGCAGCAGCTATTTGCCCCACTATCTGAGAGCGAAAGGCAAAGCAACCAAGGGCAAATATTGCCGGAATAGCTAATACACCAAACAAAGCACTGAGCGATCGCCCTACTGCTAATGATACTATTTCTCCATCTGAGGTAAATATTTTTAGCCAAAAATGAGTCAGCAGAAAATATAGAGGGGGATGAGTGCTTTCGGTCATTAGGTTGTGAATGACGTCGCTGTAGGGAGTTGTTGTGTCTAAGCATAAAGGTGAGAGGAGTTGTTGCCAAGTGATGACTTTATCTAGGGGAATCTCAAGAAAGTTATGACCGAGACTGTAACCTAAAGTGGATATTTCTATAGAGTCAGCGGGTTTGTCTGCCGAAAAATTGTAGCGGAGAATAGTACCTATTAGAATTGAGATGCTTAGTAGGAAATAGTTGAAGTTATTTGTTTTTAGACTTTTTCTGGTGTTAATTACGATTGCCAATTTAGTAGTGACCTCTTAATCTATTTGATACAGAAGATTCCACCAGGTGTGAGGTACACCCATAGCGTGCAAGATGCTATAGCGGGCAAAAGACCCGCACTGGGAACATTTAATTGTTAATATCTGTACTTTAGGCGTTGGTAATTAGTAAGATGATTTTCTAGCAGGGGTGATACTCATTACTTGCTCTGGTTAAAAATTTAGAGTGAGTCAGAAGGGGATTAGTCTGAAAGTTTCATCTCTTGATTTACCAACGCCGTACTTTATATACTTGGAATCTGCTGTATCTTTTTCATTTAACTTTTTGAATTTGACATCCTCCCCGGCCTAAAAGGCGCGGGGATTCCTACCGAGCCGTAGCCCCTCGGCGGGTTGACATTTCATAGGCTGCTGCCTCCTTGACGGTGGTCTTACGCTTGCCTCCACGTCCATTTAAAGTCTCGGATTGCCCACCCGCGACTAATATATTGATGGCTGCATTTTCATCTCGGTCATGTTTAGCACCACAGTTGAGGCATTCCCACTCCCTAATTGAAAGGTCTAGTTTCCCACCCTTAAATCCACAGCAAGAGCAGATTTGAGATGTTGCCAGCCATCTATCAATTACTCTAAATCCACGACCATATTTTAGAGCTTTTCCTTCTAGGAATGTTCGGAATTGTCGCCATCCCAAATCTGAAATCGCTCTAGATAATTTCCGGTTTTTAACCATTCCGGAAACGTTTAAATCCTCTAAAATAACTGTTTGGTTATCACGAATTATTTCAGTGGATAATTTATGTAGAAAATCAGTCCTTGTATCTTTCAGTTTGGCATGAAATTTTGCTATTCTCAACCGTGCCTTATCATACCTTTTAGACCCTATAGTTTTTTTAGATAATGATTTACTTAACTTCCTGTATTTATTGATTCGTTTCTTTAATGGTTTTGGAGCATCAATTTTCTCACCATTGCTCAAAGTTGCAAAAGTTTTAATTCCTAAATCTATACCTACTGAATTATCAGTTTGAGGCAAGATTTCCGGTTGTATTTCTACTACAAAACTTAGAAAATATCTATTGGCAGAATCTTTAATTACTGTTACTGACGACGGGGCAGCAGGTAGCTCTCTAGACCAAACTATCTTTAACTTACCAATTTTAGCTAAATAGACTTTATCTTGATGTAGTTTAAATCCCCTCAAGGTGAATCTCGCAGTTTGCTTAGACTTTCTAGTTTTTAACTTAGGGGGCCTTACAGGTTTACCCTTTCTTTTGCCTTTGGTTGAAGTAAAAAAGTTTTGATAAGCCTGGTTTAAATCGTTTAATGACTGCTGCAATGGTACAACTGAAACATCCGATAACCATTCTCTCTCTTCAGTTTTTTTTGCAGATGTAATAAACTGTTTTTGTAGTTCAGAATTAGTCGGTTTCTTCTCTCCTAATCTATACTTTTGTTGAGAGAAAGCCAGACTATCATTCCAGACAACACGAACACAGCCAAATAGTTTTGCTAATTTGTGTTTTTGTCCCGGTGTTGGATAGATACGATACTTATACCTAGCTTTCATAATTGCATTTTTAAACTAACAATATTCTAGCAGATTTCTCAACAAAAAACAACTCAAAAGTCGCCCTAAAAGGGCGAGGCTTCAAACCCAATTTTTCGGTGAAAATTTTAATTATCGCCATATCATATAATTATTTTTGATTTTATATTATATCATGTCTGGATAATTAGTTATAAAAAAACTTTCTCCTTCTCGTCTTCTTTCTTCTCTTTCTCGTCCTCTTTCTTCTTCTTTCTTCCCTCCTGACTCCTATACTTCGACAATCCGACACCTACCCTACCTAACTCATTGATCGTTTATTTATAACTGTTCAACGGGACATGATATTACTCATCAGGTGTTTATAGACAATAACAATAGTTTAATTATAGAATGTATTCTGTGTTATCTTAGTTTTTGTTGTCGCAACCAAGTATCTGCCCAAATCGCATCATCTTCTAATAGACATCTGGTAAAAATCCAAAATAAAATCAATTATTATCCATAAATTATCAATTATTCCCCTCCCAGGAGGGGTTCGGGGTGGGTTCCCTGTTGCCTTCCGGAGCTGTTGCCTGTTGCCTCTTTTCTGGAGATGTCTAATAATTCTGGTACTTGAATTGCTTGCTGACCTTTGTTTAAGGTATCGCAATTATAAAGAGTATCGCCAGCAAATAAGTTGAATCTTTGGTTTTCTGGCAATTTATAATTAGCTGTAGCAATCTCAATTGCTAAGTAAAATGAGTTTATTAGAACAACAAGAAGGTAAAGAAAATGCGGAATGTTAAAAGATTTCCCTTTGTTGAGCGTTGCTGAAATGTAATGGTAAGTAGCTGAAGGTAAAATTGAAAAACTTATGTTTTGCGTTGATACTTAATTTAAAAATCATTACCATTCAGAAACGCCTCATGTCCGTTGAATAGCGCGATCAAACTCCGTTCCTCTTTTCTACACAATGCTACGCAAACGCGATCAAAAACTTTCTTCTCCTCTCCCTTCTTCTTTCCTCCTGACTCCTGACTTCTCCAAAGTTATTTATAACTATTCAACCGGACATGATATAAATATTGTATTTCTGCTCAAGAAAGGTTTAAACTTAATTCAATGCCTTACCTTATAAATAGACAGAATGAAAAACATCAAACTTTTTTCCATGCTTCCCAAAGTTTTTGAGCAATTAGGTAAACTATTTAACAAAAGTTATATCAAACTAGGGGCGATATTAGCCCTGATTACTCTGATTGGTCTTTCGACTGTAAATCATCATGGGATATCGGTTGACGAGCATCTATATCTTAAAATTGTTCAATGGAATTGGGAATTCATTCAGGAAGGAAAAACAATACCATCAGATTTGAAATTTTATGGAATTGTTTTTGATAAGGTGGCTGAAATCATTTTTCAAGTTAAGCATTGGCTCGAAACTCATTTATTTTCTCGTCCTCCCTTAGAACCATACCTATCAGCAGTTGATTCAGAAATTCTGGTTCTCGATCGCTTTTTAACTAAGCACGTTTTTACCTTTTGTGTTTCTCTAATTAGCTACCTATCTGTCGCTGGAGGCATTACACTCCTTTATGGAAAAAAATGGGCTTGGTTAGCTCCTCTAATGCTCGCTCTTTTTCCGCGATTTTGGGGGCATAGTTTTTTTAATCCTAGAGATATTCCTTTTGCTGCTTTATTTAGCCTTTGTATTTATCTAGGAGCATATATTGTTGAAGAAATCAAACAAAACTCAAATTCACCATTTTTTTTGGGAATTCAGCGCACTAGCATTAGAGCGATAGGCTATGGTATTTTAGTAGGGTTGCTCAGTGGTATTCGGACTGGTGGGTTTATGATGTTGGGATTTGTAGGGTTGGTATCTTTAATATTAATTCCCCGAAACAATATAGGAAAATTTCTCAAATTTTACCTAGTTAATTATGTTTTAATGACGGTCAGTTGGGCGATCGCTCTTTTCTGTGTTACCCCCTCTTCTTGGTCAAACCCTTTTCGTTGGTTTTGGGATGCCATCAGCTATTTTTCCCAACATGAATGGCCTGGATCGGTTTTATTTAAAGGAGAATTTATTAAAGGTTCGGAACTACCCTGGGATTATCTTCCTACCTGGTTTCTGATTACGACTCCTTCAATATTTCTATTTTACTTTTTGTTAGGTTTAATCGGTCTAACTAGAAAATATCATCAATTTAGCGATCGCCAAAAAGCCTATATTCTTCTGGTGATTTTGCAAATCTTTCTGTTGCCGATGATTGCCATTATCAAAAGTTCTACTATTTATGATGGGTTAAGACACTTTTTGTTTGTAATTCCGGGAATGGCGATCGTCACAACGATTGGCTTCATTTGGAGCTACCAACAGATTTCTCAACCCAGGTTTAAGCGTTGGTTAGTAGGGGTCACTTTACTAGGAGTTCTGATTATTCTGTTTGATATGGTAACAATACATCCTTATGAGTATATTTATTTTAATCGAGTTTTTGGAGGATTACAAGCTGCCCATCGGCAATATGAAACTGATTATTGGGCATTAAGCATGAGAAATGGTATAGAATGGATTAATCAGAATGGTAAAAAGGGAGCGATCATAGCTGTTCCAAGATTGTGGAGTTTATACTCCGCAAAACCATTTGCGACATCTGATTTTACTGTCATCGATCAAAACGAGTTAAAAAAAATGAAATTAGAACAACCTGATTATTATTTATATTTTTATCGTTTCAAGTATGAAGAAAATTTTCCCAGTTGCGATCCTGTTTATTCTGTCACTCGTAAAGGTGTTCCTTTAACAACAGTCAAAGACTGTACAGCTAACACAGATGAATCATATTAAATACACAGAATGAAAAATATAAAACTTAATTTCAGCATTTTCCAGAGGTTTTGGGCAATTGGTAAACTATATTGGTGGGAATCTCCAGAGAAATGGCGAGCAATTGGTTTATTTATATTGCTGCTTTGTCTTCTCAGTTTAGATTCAACTATAGGACTTAATCAACTCAAACAACAAGGAGAATTAATCTCTGCTTTAGTTGATGGGGACTCTGAAAGATTCTGGAAATCTGCATTTTTCTATATTGGTGCTTCTATTGTGTTAGCTGTTACTGTTGCTACTTGGCAGTATTTAGAAGATAAAATTCGTTTGCATTCCCGAGAGTGGTTAACTAAATTTTATTTAGATAAGTATTTCCAAAATGATTGCTTCTATAAAATCAATACCCTCTATCGAGAAATTGATAACCCCGATCAGCGAATTGCAGAAGATATTGCATCATTTTGTCATCGTTCTGTAACTCTATTTAGGCAGTTTGCCTTAGCAATTTTTAACTTGTTTGCATTTGGAATTCTACTTTGGGAAAAATCAAAATTATTGGTTCTGATTTTAGTCATATATTCTGTAGGAGGTATGCTAATTACAACTATAGGTTTTGGTAAAATTTTGATTCCAATTAAAAAAGAACAACTGAAACGAGAGGCAAATTTTCGATTTGGTTTAGTGAGAATTCGAGAGAATGCTGAATCAATTGCTTTTTATAATGGAGGCGATAGAGAATTTAGCTACATTAAGCAGGTATTTGCTCCGGTTTTAAGTATTTATAATAAAGTAATTACTTGGGAGAGAAACTTAGATATTTTTCAAAACATATATAATTATATTACCTGGATGTTACCCGCTTTAATTATTGGTCCGAGAATTTTGGCAGGGGAACCAGGGTTGGAAGTGGGAGCAATACAAGAAGCTAATGGAGCTTTTGGAAGGGTCTTTAGGTCTTTGAATATCATAGTTAGGATGTTTGAATTTCTCACCAGTTTTATCGCAGGAATTGAACGTTTAGAGAGTTTTGTTAAAGTTCTAGAAGAACCAAAAGCATCACCAGTCGAGGGTAGTACAACAATTGATACTGTTGAAGATTCCCGTTTAAGTTTACAGCATCTTACTTTGCAAACTCCAAACTATCAAAGAACTTTAGTTAAAAATGTATCTATAGAATTAAAACCGGGAGAAGGACTTTTAATTGTGGGGGTGAGTGGTAGTGGAAAGAGTTCTATTTTGCGAGCGATCGCTGGTTTGTGGAATTCTGGCACTGGGACAATTTACCGACCGAAACTAGAAGAGATTCTTTTTTTACCACAACATCCTTATATGATTTTAGGTTCCCTACGAGATCAACTGCTATATCCACGCACTGACTTAAATATCTCTGATGAAATAATTTATCGAGTGCTTAACCAAGTTAATTTGCCAAAATTAGCAGAAATATTCGGTGGTTTAGATACCGTTGAAGATTGGGAGAATATGTTGTCAATGGGAGAACAACAGCGGGTTGCTTTTGCTCGTTTGTTGTTGACTCAACCCCGTTATGCAATTTTAGACGAAGCAACGAGCGCTCTGGATGTGCAAAATGAACAAAGTCTTTACCAACATTTGCAAAGTTTATCGACTACTTATGTTAGTGTCGGACACCGACCAACTTTGTTACAATATCACCACCAAGTTTTGGAAGTTATGGGTGATGAAACTTGGCGAGTGACTTCTGCACAAGATTATAAGTTTATGCCAATTCATTAAAATAGGGAATAGGGAATAGGGAGTAGGGAGTAGGGAGTGTGGGGAGATGGGAAGTATGGGAAAAAATTAAAAAATGTGGTAGTGGTACATTGTAATGGTATAGGCAGTGGGAGCATCTTCCTCCCATTCTAAGTTTTCCTTAGTTTTGACATAGATAGCGACACAATTTTTTTACCACCCTGGGCCTTAGATATAATTTTGATTAAGTCCGGTCATATAATTACAACTACAGAAGTTAGAAAAAAGAAAGCATCTTTGATAATTACCTTAACCTCAGTCAACTTCTAATAACTTCTAACAACTAAATTTGAAGATAGAAGTGCCTCAAAGATGTAAGATCGAGATGAGAAAACCTAATTTTGATCAACTACTGTAGTTAACAAAGAGAGGAATTGCTTTGAGTCAGCATCCCAATGGTATACCAGCACACGGTGGCCATCTGATTAATCGGATTGCCACACCAGCAGAACGACAAGAGTTCATGGAAAAAGCTGAAAGCTTACCACGAGTACAACTAGATAAACGAGCACTTTCAGACTTAGTGATGATAGCTATAGGAGGCTTTAGTCCTCTAAATGGCTTTATGGAAGCGGCAGACTATGAAACCGTAGTTACTGATATGCGTCTTCAAAATGGTCTACCTTGGAGTATACCAGTCACTCTACCAGTCTCAGAAGAAGTAGCAGATTCAATCAAAGAAGGAAGTTGGGTGCGTCTTGATTCTCCCGATGGAGAATTTGTAGGAGTTTTAGAATTAACTCAAAAGTTTCGCTACAATAAAGCCCATGAAGCAATTAATGTTTATCGTACAGACGAAATCAAACATCCAGGAGTAAAAGTTCTCTATGATGCTGGCCCCGTTAACTTGGCCGGTCCAGTATGGTTATTAGAACGTCATCCTCACCCATTATTTCCCAAATATCAAATCGATCCAGCCGAGTCCAGAAAACTATTTCTAGAAAGGGATTGGAAGACAGTAGTAGGTTTCCAGACTCGTAACCCCATCCACCGTGCCCATGAATATATTCAAAAGTGTGCTTTAGAAACAGTAGATGGTTTATTTCTACATCCTTTAGTAGGTGCGACAAAATCCGATGACATTCCTGCTGATGTCCGGATGCGTTGCTACGAGATTATGTTTGAGAAATACTTTCCTCAAAACCGAGTAATTATGGCCATTAATCCCTCAGCCATGCGTTATGCTGGCCCAAGGGAAGCAATTTTTCATGCTTTAGTGCGGAAAAACTATGGTTGTACTCATTTCATCGTTGGTCGAGATCATGCCGGGGTAGGGGATTATTATGGTACTTATGATGCTCAATATATCTTTGATGAGTTTGAACCCGGAGAGTTAGATATTGTTCCAATGAAGTTTGAACACGCTTTCTACTGTACTCGTACTAAAGGTATGGCCACAAGTAAAACAAGTCCAAGTTTGCCAGAAGAACGAATTCATCTATCAGGAACAAAAGTACGAGAAATGTTACGTCGGGGTGAGTTACCACCACCAGAATTTTCACGACCAGAGGTGGCTCAAGAGTTGGCTAAAGCAATGAAAGCATCTAGCTGATATTAGCAGAAATTTTTCTGGTACACTCCTTAAAGTATGAAGCATGATTGTACCAGAATTTGGAGGTGGGTTGAAAAAGCTATACAAAAAGTAAGCTTTTCAACCTCCACTAAGAATTGGGTAAAGTTATCTATATTAAATTTGCTTTAACTGGATGGCTGCTTAGGAGCTGACCTGAAAGATGTAGTAAATTAAACTCGCAAGTGTTTAAAGTTTGCTATGATCAGCCCTATTGGTTAACTGCAGAATGCTTCAATTATGTAGAAAATTAATAATAATGTTGTGATAAAAAGTCCTGATTGACTCAGTTCAGGTGAGGAGTTTAAGGAAAAAGCATGGGATTAAAGCGGCGTGAATTTCTGCAAAGGGCTAGCTTGGCCCTGGGAGCATTGGGAATAAGTGAAGCATGGTGGTGGCGACTCCAAAGTCGTTACTCAACTGCTCTAGCTCAAACTACTGGACGTAAATTAGCACTTCTCATAGGTATTAACGAATATCCGGATGCAGCTCTATCTGGGTGTGTTACAGATGTGGAGATGCAACAGGAATTGCTAGTTCATAAGTTTGGTTTTTTACCTACTGATATTCTCACTCTCACAAATAAACAAGCAACTAGAGAAAATATAGAAACAGCTTTTATTGATCATCTCACTAATCAAGCTAGACCTGATGACCTAGTTCTCTTTCATTTTAGTGGCTATGGTAGTCGTGTCAGCAAAATGATAAATGAGAATGAACAAAATGAGGAGTTCAGTTCCTCAAAATTAACATTTCAAAATACTCTAGTGCCAATAGACGCTGTATCACTTAACAATGAAGGTAGAGCAATAAATGACGTACTAGAAGAAACTCTATGGTTATTAGTGCAATCGCTTGATACAACAAAAGTAGTGACTGTACTAGACACTAGCTATGTATATCCCGGTCAAAATTTGCAAGGTTTTCTCAGAGTTCGCTCTCGACCTACTTCGACTACGGAGCAAATTAATAAAAAAGAGAAAGCAATGCAAACACTGCTACGTGATCGCCTCTCTTTAGAAAGAAGACAGCCAATTAATCAAAGCCAACTACCAGGATTGATCCTTAATGCTAGTCGAGATCACCAATTTGCTACCGAAACTGACTGGGATGGTTTTAGCTCAGGTCTATTCACTTATGCTCTTACTCAAAATTTATGGTATACAACCCCTGCAACGAAGCTACAAATTAGTTTTGCACAAGCAGGTAGCTTCGTCGAACAATTAGCTGGACCTTATCAGCAACCAGAACTCAAAGAAGCAACAAAACAAAGTATAGCTCAATTTACTGAAGAAGCTACCATAACTCCAGTAGCTACGCCTTATCAAAATCTCTTGACCTCCCTATCACCCCCTGCTAGTGGCGTAGTTAACTCAGTAGAAGATAACGGCAAAACAGCAACCCTTTGGCTAGGAGGACTGCCAATTAACGTTCTTGATGCAGTTACATTTAATTCCCTATTCACAACTGTACCTTCTTCAGATTTAAACTCAAACAACTACCAATTTCAATTACAAATTCGCAGTCGTACTGGTTTAACAGCTAAAGCTTCTATAATTATTGAAACTAATACTTCACAAGATCAGGAAAAACAGAAGTTTGAAAATGGAGAAAATCTAAACAACCAAACACAAAAAAATACTCAAACATCTTCTCCTAATCCTCAACTTTTGGCAGGAGAAATGGTGCGAGAAAAAATTCGTATTTTGCCGAAACCTACTGAATTGACTATTGCTCTCGATCGGGAACTGTCAAGAATTGAGCGGGTAGATGCTACCAGTGGATTCTCCGCAGAGTCCCAAGTTACAGTAGTAAACAATATTCAAGCAGCAGATTATATATTTAGTCGAGTACCAGAAACAACTATTGCTCAAAGTCTCTCTGCTCCTCTACCTTCGATGTACCAAGGTCGTTATGCTCTATTTTCTCTAGGCGAGGTGCTTATACCCACTAGTGTAGGAGAAGGAGGGGAAGGAGGAGAAGCAGTAAAAGTAGCAGTACAAAGGTTAAGTTCCCAATTAAAAACTTTACTCGCAGCTAAAATACTACGCTTAACGAGAAATGAAAGTTCGACTCAAATTAAAGTCAGAGCCAATTTCGCTACTATTACTCCAGAAGCAAAGATAGTTATGCGTAGGGAAACTTTAGGGGTAAGTAATGAGGCGAAATTTAAAACGAACATAGAAGGTGTAGGCAGCTTTGGAGTTTCTGATGGATTACTCACATTACCAATTGGTAGTCGAATTCAATGTCGATCATATAATGACGGCGATCGCCCAGTCTATTTTATGTTATTCAGTTTAGACAGTAGTGGGCGCATTTTTGTTCTCGATCCTGCTGCATCTAATCAACCTCTCAATAATAATGAGTCTTCACAAACCGGGTTAGTTATTTCTCCAGAAGATAGCGTAAATATGCCTCCTGTGATTAGTAATTTTCCTAGAGATACAGAATCTTTTGGGTGGAAACTAATCGGTCCTAAAGGGTTGGCAGAAAGTCTAATTATCTGTAGCCATCAACCATTTAAGGAAACAATAGCTGCTCTTAATGGAGAGGTACGTCAAGCTAGAAACGATGGAGTAATTCAAGAAGTATTAAATCCTTTGAATGTAGCACAAGCAGTATTACGAGACTTACAAAGTGCTAGTCAATCAGCTGTTCAATCAAGTGGGTTATCAACTGATGATTATGCTCTAGATATTAATAGTTGGGCAACTATGAGCTTTTTGTGTAGGATCGTTTGAAAACAATACTTTCAATCGGATAATTTCAGGCATAGGGGTTTGAGTAACCTCTTTTTTTTATCTGTTTTTTCACTCTCGCAGCACACATAGTGTGATACCAATTTGATAACTGTTTGTTACAAATACAGTAACGGTACTTTGATATTTTTTACAGCGAAAATGCCTTCAAAGCTAGTAGGGTTCAACAATTAATAATTAATAATTACCTTTCCTTGAAAAGAAGAGGATTGACTAATCATGAAAATTTTTCTTTATTATCCTCTGAAAAGGGAAGGCGCATACCCATAATTTTTCGGTAAGGGAAATACGTTGCTCTGGCTAAAAATGGCTCTTTGCGTAGCATTCCGCAGGAAAACCTAGATATATCAGGAAAAAGGTTGGTTAAATGTAAAACCTTGACA
>NZ_JAAHGK010000070.1:0-11406 GCF_010672505.1 Okeania sp. SIO2B9
TCATGTATTCAGGTGTTCCCCCACCAGAATACATGTCTTTTGTAATGATTTGGTCTGAGAAAGAAAAGGAATATTACTCCTTAAACACCCCTATTGAGCCTCAAAGAACTCTTTTTGGTTTTAACAACACCGAATCCTACGAAGTATTTCATCAAGGTATAGCCATGACACATGTTTTCATTCCTGTGCAAACTTTTAATGCTTATGCCGACCAACTACAACGCCACGATCTAGACGATAATTTCCGGAGAAAAAATCATGTGAACTTGTTGCCAACTGGGACGAAAGAAATTAAAAATTACCTGAAACAACTAGCTTGGTTAGCAATCAAAAATCCTACCTTCCTTCAACAACCTCATATTGAAAAACTCGTTGCTGATGATTTTATTCCTTTGCTAATTAGTAGCATTCCTATTAAGTTAAATTCCAAGTCTTTCCTCAAACCTTCCCGAAGAGAAAAGCTGATTGCCGAAGCGGAAAAAGAAATGCTAGCACACTTGAAAAAACCTTTGACCTTAAAACAACTAGCTCAAAATTTGGGGTCTAGCAGTTCTGCCTTATCCTATGCTTTTCAGGACTTATTTGGCTTGAGTCCCATGCGCTATCTCAAGGTACGACGACTTCATGCAGTGCGACAACTCCTGAAGGTAAGCGAACCCGAAAGTTGTAGCATCATCATCCTCGCCAGTAAATTTGGATTCTGTAATTCCGGTCATTTTGCTAAAGATTACAAAACCATGTTTGGGGAGTTGCCTTCAGAGACGTTGAGCAAGAAAACATAGAGAGTATTTTTAGTTGAGTTAGCCCAAATTTTTGACGAGGCGAAAACCAGCTTTAATCCCACATTCCGCACTTCAATTTGTAGCTCAAGAAGAAAAATGAATCATCATCAGAATTTGAGCCAACAAATTAAACAAATTAATTCTATAGAACGTAACTCCAGCTCTACTCAAATTCAAATTCCAGACCATATTGTACCATTCTTGATTGATATAGAGCATCAAGAATCATATTCTCTTCTGAAGAAAAGTGGTTTTTCCAATCTCCGACTATTCCTTTACGCATATGTTTGGGAATACCTTCTCGCTGGGGAACCCAATCAAGATTAGCTTTCGGATTCATCGCCATTGCCGAAAATTTACTTGCAGCAACCACAGCATCCAGTAAATCTGAAGTTAAGGGGATATCTATAAAGCTAGCAACATCAATAACTACTTGAGCTAAATCCTTTTTCATATCTTCGTACTTGACAAACATCACATTATCTGAATTTTGGCTAGCTTTCCACCACTCCCAAACATGATCGAATATCAAGCCATAGGCAACTTTGCCTTCAACATATAGCTGAAAAAATTCGCTCCAACTACCCTCGTATCCCATTTTGCTGCAAGCATGATAATAATAGGAGACAGCATTGTCCTTTGGATTGCGAGCAACATAAATATATTTGGCTTTGGTTTTTCCAAACATTGGCATCAGAGACAAGGGTAAATGGCTATGAAAATAACGGCGATCGCCACTATTTACGATCAAATTATCCAAACCTCCATAACGAGTTGCAGCACCTTCTAACCAAGGAACTGCTTCACTCAATACTTTATCGCCCTGCTCTCCATTGCTAGCAAGCAAGTGAACAATTTGCTCCATCCATGTCGTACCAGATTTAGGATAGGCTACTACAAACGTATCCCGATCGCCGACTCTAAAATCCTTAAGCGCATCCATTTCCTTCTGGGTAATGAACGCAGGAAAGACAATTAGACCTGGAGGGTTCTTAGCGTCCTTAACCAGTGCTTGCTTATATTGTGCCATGTGTTAAATCCTACTACTTGTTACCAAATCCCAACAACTTTGGGTAGTTGATATAACTAATCTTACCCCAAACGGGTTGAGTTGGTTAACGCTGAGACGTTTTGATAATTTGATAATTTTATTTATTGGCGGGGCTTTGTTATATCATGTCCGGTTGAACAGTTATAAATAAACGACGAAGGAGTCAGGAGACAGGAGACAGGAGACAGGAGGGTAGAAAGAAGAAGAATAAGGAGAAAGAAGGAGAAAGTTTTTTTGATCACTAATTATCCGGACATGATATTACACAAAAGAGGATTAGACGGTATAAATAGCATCAAGAATAGTACAAATTAGTAGATACTCGTGAAGTCCAATCAGGAAAACCTCTGTAAGCAAGAGAAGTAAAAGTCACGAACAAAATCATTTCTTTTAACATTATCTTAAATCTTAAAACAAAGGAACTAGAGTCTCAATCGTGAATTTGATAATTTTGTACAACTTCACATAAAATTGTTATTATATCAAGTCTCGTTAATTAGAGATAATAAAAATGTGTTCTCTGATAAATTTCTTCCTATTCCCTATTCCCTATTCCCTGTTCCCTAAAATTTTTTTTTATTGTGGGTTTTTAAAGAGACATGATATTATAATAAACTGGCCAGTTATTAACTAAAATGGGCTACCGTGCATGAACCGAAAAGCATTAGTAGTGGGTATCAATTATTATCCTTTGCTCAAAGATAGCTCTGCTCAACCCCGAAACTTGATTAAACCAGCAGCAGATGCAGAGGCGATCGCTCAACTATTAGAAACCTATGGCAATTTTCAAGTGCAGCGCTTTCCAGGAGCTAATATAGAAGGTTCTTGGCAAGTAGATCCTCATCCTAAGATTAAAAACTGTGAAATAAATGCTTTGAAAGAAGCTATTTCTAAATTATTTAATCCTCTAGATAATGTTCCTGAAACTGCTTTATTGTTTTTTGTGGGAAATAGTTTATTAGATCAACAAGGAGGGGTACAAGAAGGATTTTTAGCAACCAGTGATACAAACCCTCAAAAAGGAAAATGGGGAATTTCACTACATTGGTTAAGTCAACTATTACAAAAATCTCCTGTCAAACAACAAATAGTATGGTTAGACTGTTACCATCAGGAAAAACAAATTGACTTCTTACAAACAAATCTTAGTAATATAGAATCAACTTATAATGATAGGTGTTATATTTTTGTTTCTCAAGAAATAGAAGTTTATACAACACAAATAAATTCAGAACATAGCTTTCTCACAAATTGTTTATTAGAAGCATTAGAACCAGAAAATTATCCAAATGTTTGCGTAACAAATTATAATTTAATAGACTATATAAATAAAAAACTAAATCTTTCTAATCTACATCCAGTCTTTAATAATTCTGGGAATGAAATTATTTTGACAGGGGAAAAAGAAGCTACAGAAAATCCAGACCTGACAGCCGGAGTTTGCCCTTATAAAGGACTAGCTGCATTTGAGTTTAATGATAAAGATTCTAAATATTTTTATGGTCGGAAAACTTTGACAAATATACTTTTAGAAAAGGTTCGTTCTCGGAATTTTTTGGCGGTAGTAGGGGCCGGTGGAATTGGTAAATCAAGTGTAGTAAAAGCAGGGTTATTATATCAACTTAAACTGGGGCAAAGATTGTCTGGGAGTAACACTTGGCCTATATTAATTATTAGACCAGGAGAACATCCTTTAAAAAATTTAGCAGCAGCATTTGTAGATTATCAACTACAGACATTGTTAACGCCGACAACAGAAGAAACAACAGCTCCAGAGGAAGAATCATTACAACTTTACACTACTAAAAAATTATCATCAACTTCTCAGCAGCATCAACAAAAAAAGCGACCGCCAAAATCATCTATTCCTTATCCACCTCCACCACCAGCACAAGAAACAAAAGGAACCCGTAGGCGATCGCCAGAAAAAAGAAAGTCCGGTGTCACATCACCTCCTAAAATCAAAAATTCTCACAATGAAAACCTAGAGCAAGAGATCAAAAAGGCTGAAGTTGAACGTATAATTTATTCACCTATAGAAATCGAAGAGTTAATTAATCAGGGTGCTAGTGGGTTTAGACAAGTGTTGCAAAATACTCAAGCACCCAGAATAGTAATGGTAGTAGACCAGTTTGAGGAAGTTTTTACTCTGTGTTTAGATAAAATCGAAAGGCAGGAATTTTTTGACTGTTTGATGGGAGCAATAGACAAAAATTACCAAGATAACTCTCATGCTAGTACATTTCTGTTAATTATTAGTATGGGGGCAGAATTTTTAGGTAAATGCTTTGAGCAGGAATATTCTGGGTTAGCTAGGCAAATTCAATCTCATTTAGTGACGGTAACGCCGATGACTCGACAGGAGTTGCAACAAGCGATCGCCGCTCCAGTCAAACAAGTAGGTATAGAAATTCAGCCAGAATTAGTGGAGCAAATGATTGTAGATACAGAAAGTCACGGTAATTTACCATTATTACAATATACTCTAACGGAACTATGGCGACAGCGACGAATAGACCAATTTACTCTGAATCAATATATTAACTTAGGTGGTGTAAAAGGTTGTCTAGAAAAACAAGCTTATGCAACTTATCATTCCCTCAATGCTAGAGAGCGTCAGGTTGCCAAGCAGATATTTCTCAAACTCGTACAAATAAATGAAGATACGGTAGTAAGCTGCAAACGAGTATTAAAAACTGATTTAATTACCCCTCAACAATCATTAGCAGTTGTGAGTAAGATACTGAAAAAATTAGCAAAAGCCAGATTAATTATAACTACTAAATTTACCAACTATCAAAATACTAATCAAACAGTAACAGTAATAGAATTAGCCCATAATACTATTATTCATCATTGGTCTCAGTTAAGTTTTTGGGTAGAGTCAAACCGGGAGGCAATTAAACAAAAACCTGGTATGGAAGCTGATGCTCAACGGTGGCTGAAAAAAGATAAATCAGGCAAATACTTATTAAGTGGGCGCAAGTTAAGTTTAGCTGAAAGTTTATTAGAAAGTGATGCTGATAGTGCTTTTGTATCTGTATTAGCCAAAGAATTTCTCGAAAAAAGTATCAACCGCAAACGTTTTCAAAACAATTTTCGGCTCGGGAGTATAATAGGATTAATTTTAATTTTAGGTGGGTTAAGTGGATTTTCCTTGATTAATTGGCAAGTGGCAGAAAAGGATAGATTAAATTCCCAACTTAATGCTTTGAGTTTATCCGCAGAAAATCAGTTTACTGCTAACCAAGGCTTTGACGCTTTACTTACTGCTATCAAAGCTGGTACAAAGTTACACAATACCTCAGAAGTATCAGCAGATGTAAGAATGCGAGTTTTAATTGCTTTGCGCAAAACTGTTTATGGTGTGAGTACGCGCAGAACAATAGCAGAACATACACAACCAGTCAATAGCATCAGCTTAAGCAAGGATAGAAAAATAATTGCTTCTGCTAGTGATGATGGTACAATCAAACTCTGGAGTAACTCTGGGAAAGAATTAGCTACTTTAAAAGGACATCAGGGTGCGGTTTACAGTGTTGACTTTAGTCCTAATAGTAAAATGTTAGTTTCTGCTGGTAATGATGGTACTGTAAAACTCTGGAACCAGAATGGTAAAATATTAGTAACAATGAAAGGGCATCAAGGGGCAGTTAATAGCGTTAGTTTTAGTCCAGATGGAAAGGCGATCGCTTCTGGTGGCGTAGATGGAACGATTAAATTGTGGAATCTTAAAGGGAAACTATTGAAGTCTATTCAAGCACATCAGGATAAAATTTACAGTGTCAGCTATGGTAAAGTATTAGCCTCTGCTAGTGAAGATAAAACGGTGAAGTTATGGAACTCTCAAGGCCAACAATTGGCTATTCTCAAAGGCTTTAAAGACAGAGTTTTGAGTGTGAGTGTGAGCCAAGATGGTAAAACTATTGCCACTGCTAGTTGGGATCATACTGTGAGAGTCTGGGGTATAGATGGTCAAAAAATGGGCACTCTCAAAGGTCATAAAAGTCCAGTAGTTAGCGTTAACTTTAGTGCTGATGGCAAAACTATTGCTTCTGGAAGTTCTGATGGAACAATTAAACTCTGGACTCATTATGGTCGAGAAATAGCAACTCTCAAAGGTCATAGTACCTGGGTTAGTAGTCTCAGTTTGAGTAATGATAGATTAACTCTTGCTTCTGCTAGTGCTGACAACACGATTAAACTTTGGAATCTTCAAGAACAAAAATTGCCTACTCTCAAAGGACACACCAGTTATATCACAGCTATTAGTTTTAGCCCAGATGCTCAGATGATCGCTACTGGGGGTTACGACCGGAGTGTAAAAATTTGGAGTCGAGATGGAGAGGAGTTAGCAAGTTTAAAAGGGCATAAACGCGGTATTTATAGCTTGAGCTTTAGTCCCGATAGTCAAACAGTGGCTTCTGCAAGTGCTGATGGAATAGGAATAGTTTGGAATTTAGCAGGTTTAGGAAATGCGACTCTTTCCGGGCATAAAGATCGGGTTTATAGTATTAGCTATAGTTCGGATGGTAAAATGTTGGCAACTGCTAGCTTAGATCAAACAATTAAATTGTGGAATATTCGCGGTCAACAACTATTGACTATTCCAGGAGGTATTGATGAACTGAGAACTGTGACTTTTAGACCAGATGGAAAAGCCATCGCTGCTGCTGGTTTTGGGGGTGAGAGTCAGGTTGTTCTGAAAATATGGAGCATAGAAGGTGAGGAACTAGGAAAGATTGAAGGGTTGTGTAATGTTATCAAGAAAGTTAGTTTTAGTGCAAATGGAAAAATTCTTGCTGTAGCTTGTTCTGATAATACAGTTAAATTATTAACTCCTGAAGGTCAAGCGATCGCTACTCTCAGAGGACACCAGGGTCAAGTAAATAGTCTGAGTTTTACCCCTGATGGCAAAATTATCGCTAGTGGTAGTGATGACGGTACGGTAAAAATTTGGACTGTTGATGGTGAAGAGTTGGTGAGTCTAGCAGGTATTCGAGAAGGGGTAATGGATGTTAGCTTTAGTCCAGATGGTAAAATGCTCGGTGCGGTTGGTAAGGATCGGGTAGCAATATTGTGGAACTTTGATTTAGATAATTTATTGGCGCGGGGTTGTGATATTGTTCACGACTATTTGCAGAATAGTCCCGATGTTAAAGAAAGCGATCGGCTTCTTTGTGAAGGGATATAGTTATATCATGTCCGGTTGAACAGTTATAAATAAACGACGAAGGAGTCAGGAGACAGGAGACAGGAGACAGGAGGGTAGAAAGAAGAAGAAGGAGAAAGTTTTTTTGATCACGCTCTTATCCGGACATGATATTATACCGTTTCACGGAAGTCGTAGGGGCGAATGGCATTCGCCCTCACAAAAGTAAGATTTTACAGGATCAAACGTACAGGAGGAAGGAGAATTTAGAAAGATTTGCTAATAGCTGAAGATCAAACATTTTTTTATATCGAATTCAGCAGATTTGATCTGATTAGTAAATAGGATTTTTTTTCTTTATTTCTTTTTTAAAGCAGAGGGTTTCAACTTTAATTATTCGGTAATAAATTAAGATTGTATAATATGGAATTAAAAAAATACTAATTGCTACTAAAACATACCCTTCAATTAGTAAAAAATATCAATAAACTGTCTGTACAGCAGGAATATTGCTGAGTGAAGATGAACAGCCTCTTGAGTGGATTAGAATTTATCCTATTCGCTTTCGACAATTGGATTTTGATAAGCGCTATCCTAGATGGTCTATTATTATGGCTTTAATTGAAAAAAATGATCGAGATTATACGCCAGAAAGTTTTCGTATAAATGATTCTTCTATAGAGGTTTTGAGAAAAATTAAAACAAGTAATAATTGGGAGGAACGAAAAAAACTTTTACTGCCACTACAATTTAAGTCAATTAAAGAAATAAAAAATCAAGATAAATCATTAGGAATAATCAAGCAAAAAATTATTAAAAAATATTTTTGTCAGGAAACTGAACGTAATTGGAAACCAAAACAGCAAGCTGTATTAGATCAGTTAGATTTGTTTGAACCAACAGTAGAACTGGAGAAAATACCTTATAAGTTTGGATATGAGTTTATTGATGAAGATGGAGATAAACATCGCTATAGTATTAGTGACTGGGAAATTCAAGAGCTTTATCGAAAATGTCGAGATAAATCTTTGAGTTCGACTCAAATAGGAAAGGAAAAAGAAGCTGTAGAAAAAGTAAGACAAAAGCTAGAGGTTGAATTTATGAACAAGAAAGACCTATACTTTATAGTAGGTAATTTAAAAAACTACAAAAATTATTTTATGATTATAGGCGTAGTTTATCCTCCTATGATTACTCAATTAAGCTTGTTCTAAATAGAGAAAAAACAATGAATATTTCAGAGAAATTTTCAAATAAATATATACTGACATTTGGCTATGGAAATCGTAAAGATTACAGTGAATTTTTAGAATACCTACAAAATTTTGATGTTAAGTGTGTGATTGATGTGAGGAAAAGTCCTCGTGCTTGGAGTCGCAAGTGGTATGGAGACAAAATAGAAAATCTTTGCCACTCCAAAAATATTCAATATATATCCAAAGTTTCTTTAGGAAATACATCAGGTAAAGCAAACTGGGTTTCACCTACCCCTGAAAAAGTAGATGCAGATTTGTCTGAAATTGCAGAAATTGTTACTCAAGGAAATATTTTCTTACTATGTGCTGAACTAGATCCAGCTAGATGTCATCGAGTTGAAGTTGCGAATTGTTTGAATAAATTAATTTCAGCTCAAGTAAAGCATTTGAAATAATTAGATGTTATATCATGTCCGGTTTAATAGTTGAAATAATAGAGGAGTTAGAAGGGAAGAAGAGGAAATTTTTTGGTCACTAATAGACATCTCCAAAAAACAAAAATAAAATCAATTTTTATCTATAAATTATCAATTACTCCCCTCCTGGGAGGGGGAGGGGCGAGGGGTGGGTTCCCTGTTCCCTGTTCCCTGTTCCCTGTTCCCTGTTCCATCTGTTCTGGAGATGTCCAATTAAACGGATATGATATTACTTATTGGCGTTGGTGATTTGAGGTATGATATCATCTCAGGAGCAGAGCGCGATAGAACTCCGTTCCCTGCTCCGTGACCAAAAAACTTTCTCCTTCTACTGCTCTTTCTTCTTCTTTCTTCCCTCCTGACTCCTGTCTCCTGACTTCCCCTCCTGGGAGGGGGAGGGGCGAGGGGTGGGTTGACTCCTGAATAATTAAGATTAATATCATACACGCGCTTCACCAACGCCAACTATTTAAAAGATTTATGGAACAAATTTCCCAGTAATAAAAATCCACCAAAAGCAAATAATCCTAAAGTAGTTGTAGGTTCAGGTACTGATTCAATAGTTATCCGTGCGATCTGATAATCTGGAGCGGTAAAATCACCATTAGGTGCTGCTGCTAAAATATTACCACCTTCGAGAAAACCAGGGTGAAAGGTGACAACTCCATTTTCATCCACACCTGTGTTAGGAGTCGCTTGAGCAAGAGCTGCAGTATTGCCTGGTATTTCGTCATTGACCTCTGTACCTGCATCCCACACTCGATCGCCAGTAACAATAAAATCAGCACCCAAGAATTTGCCATCTTCATCAAAAATTCTTATCCCTAATGGGTTTTCGTTAGCAATAAAAGCATCGTTACTTGGTAAACCCATTGCTCCATAACTGAAATAGCGACTGCTAGCTAGACTACCATCTAGAGTAAATGTCATAGAAGCGCGATCGCCAGCAGTAAGCACCTGAAATGGTCCTGTTGGGCCTAATATTGTAGCTTGAGTCTCCCCTGCGCCACTATTAGCAAAAGCAGTGGTGATCGGTCCTGTATTCGCATCTTCTGCTAATGCTTCGAGATATGCGGGTGCTGGTTGGTTTAAGTCAAAAATGTCGAAGTTACCATCGTGAAAACCTACCCATAATGGAGAGAAAAAGAAACCATTAGTGGGGGCAACATTTTCTACTGTAACTTTTAATCTTGCTGCTGTTGCTGTAGATGTCATAGCAAAGGTGGAAGTTACCGCTATTGCTGCAGCGATCGCTCCACGAATATTCAGCCAAGTCTTACTATTTATATTCATTATTTTTTCCCAATCAAATTATTTATCTCTCCGTTAAATTTAGGGTGAGAGCTTAAATTAGATAATAAGAGCTAAATATTTTTTTGTCTTGCTAATTCTTGCGGTCTATATTATATTCTTGCTGAAAATTATCTTAATTCTCTAACCTTCTTAATTTCTTCAGGACTTACGCAAAGCCACTACATATAGTAAATTAAAACTATAGCACTATGGTATAGCAATTCTCATATTGGTGAGGTACGCGCATTCGTTTGTTTTAGGGAGTAGGGAGTAGGGAGTAGTAATTCGATAAACAGGGGATAGAAAAAAAGAAAAACAACTGTATCTCACTAATTTGAGAAACATTATATATATAGTTTTTTTACCATAAAAATGTGTAAGTCCTGTACTTTTTATTATCATCTTTTATTAGAAATAATTTTCAGCTTAAATCAGACTGTTTTCTGAATAAAAAAAACTGACTGCTAATAGCTGAATGCTGACAAAAATTCTATAAAGGATTGCTGGTATTTGTGTTTTTATAGCAGCAGATAGGAGCGGTCTTATTGATATTTTGTCCATTGTTTGAAAGTTAATTTCACTCGCTCGGAGAATCCAACCGCCCACCGATTATACAGATTCCTATTTAGGCGATTGCTGACGCAAAGCTCCGCTAACGCTTGAAAATTTATAGCTATCACCCAGCCTTGATCATTCTAAACAATCCATACCAACTTAAACAACTATCATTTTAATTGTAAGATATTTGAGTTCAGATACGCTTATATTTGGATAATAATTGATGTTTTAGTTGATCAATAGTTTTTCCCATAACATTTGCCATTTTTTTCCAATGATTCCACACCAACATAGCACAAGCAATATGATTTTTTTGAATTTTTCCTCGACGACATTGGCAAAACTCCAGCCCTGTTAGCTGTTTAATTCTGGCGTAAAACTCCTCAATTTTCCATCTAGGTGCGAATCTCAAAATCAACGTCATCTGTACTCTTCTGAGTGAGGTCGTTAGTAGCAATATATTCTGTTCTGTTGGCGGAAACAGTAACCCAAAATAATTAGATTTTTTTATCTCTAGGAAAGCCTTTAATTTTAATAATTTTTCCTGATACTAATTCCCCGTCATTTCATGTTAATTATTCTAGTTTTTGATATTTTTTTACACCCCCAGTATCGTCTACGCGCGGGATTACTTTTCAATGGAAAATAGTAAATTTAACCTAAGTTATCTATTAAAGCCATAAGTCTTTTGGTTGGATACCAGCTCTCCATTAATACTGTTTTTACTGGTATTTTATTCTGTTTTACCACATCAATTATCATTTATTATACTTGAAGAAGGAGACAGGAGACAGGAGACAGGAGACAGGAGGAAAATTACTTATGGATTCGCTCCCCCAAGTAATGCGTGAACACCCCCGTTGACGGTGGGGTATTAAACCCACAAAGAAAATGATAA
>NZ_JAAHGK010000700.1:0-4065 GCF_010672505.1 Okeania sp. SIO2B9
GGATGAAAATACAGAAATTTGGAAGAGTTTAGTTACATATTCTCGACAGGCGATCGTTAGTTCTAAATTGTCTTATCAAATTCTAGCTCCTGTAATTATTAAAGAACTTAATCAAGCAGGTGAGTTGATCCAAGCAGGAAAAGTACAGGAAATAGTGGAAAGTCAAGACCTTAAGGAAATAGCAACAGCTTCTGAACAGAAAAAAGTAACTTTGCCAAAAGAACCTAAAGAGTTAGTGAAATTAATTATTAAAAGTTTTAATCATAAGCAACTCGAAGCGATCGCTCGATTATTAGTTAAGCACGTTAAGTCGTCAAAAAATAATTGATTGACCATGATAATTTTCAAGCGTATCTTAAATTTTACTATCTTATATATCTGTCTTAATATCTGTAAGATTATTGGCAATTACTTATTTTATTTTAGAGATATTAGACATCTGGTAAGAATTAAAAATAAAATAAATTATTATTTATAAATTATCAATTATATCAAATCCGGTTAATTGCACATAAAAAAATTCTCCAATCGTCATAAGTAGGCCCATCTTTGTAATTCTCTCTCTTCCTGACTCCTGACTCCCCCTCCTGGGAGGGGTTAGGGGTGGGTTGACTCCTCCTGAGTTAACCATTCTATAACTGTTTAACCGGACTTGATATTATTCCTCTCTTGGTGCGAATTTCCTTTCGTCTGCCGCCAACGCGGTCGCACCGCTTCTTCCTTCTTCAACAGTTTCTCTTTTTCTTTCTGCAATACTTTCCTCAAGTTTATGCAAAGCATGATTAACTTTTTCTTCTAACTTTTGAAACTGATGTTGTCGTAGGTCGCTCCACTCTGGCAATTTTTTAATAAACTGCTGTAAATCAATAATCACACTTGTTAAATCATTAATTTGCTGTAATTCTGGTCGTTGTTTAAACTGCTGAGAAATCATTTCTAGCTCTGTTTGTAACAGTTTAATAGTTTGCTCCTGAATATCAAATCGATTAGACAAACTTTTCATAGTTTCCAGCAAAGGTTTAATCTTGATATCTTCCTGATTATTTTCTAAGTTTTTAGCAGCAGATTCAAAAAAAGTTATACTATTTTGTAACTGAGAAATCATTTGGTAAATTGACTTTTGATATTGCTCTAGTTTTCCAGCAGTATCAAATTTAATTACTTTAATTTGTGCTGCTAATTTATGTCGATTAACTAAATTAATTAACAGAGAAATCAAAACACACCCTACTGCATAAATAATTGGTTTATCAAATATATAATTTGCCAAAAATCCTACAACAGAAGCAGTAATAAAAATATATTCAGCAATTTCTAAAAGACTACGACGATAGAACATATTTATATATTTTTTAATTGACTTCTCAAAATTATTATATAGCAGAAGGAAGAATTCATTAATTGATAATTGATAATTGATAATGGATAATTATACCAATTTCATAAAATATTGCTACAGTCATGGCACAGAGAATAGGGAATAGGGAATAGGGAAAGAAAAACAGAAATATTAAAGAGGAAAAAAGGTTGAATTGCTAGAATTTATGGAATTTATATTTTTTTATTGTAGGAAGAAATCATCAACTAAGATGTAACTACCTTTTTTTAATTTGGTATTATCTCTATTCCCTCTGTCTTTTATGCTAAGTTATTGAGGGTTTTCAACTAGGACTTATGCTGATGATGAACCTCAGACAGAGGAATGTTTTCCCTCCTGTTCCCTGTTCCCTGTTCCCTGTTCCCTGCTATAGATAAAGAAATTAGTGAGGGATTATTTTCTCCTGAGCTAACAGTTATAGTAATAATTTTTGCCTCAATTAATCGTACTTCTTTTGGTGGTTTATCTATGCCAGGATTAATTAAATACGCAGGAAAACAAGCTGCACTTAAACTCAGTCGAATAGCATTACCTTTCTCAATTTTTATACAAGTTGGCTGTAAATATATTTTCACTGGTAAATCCTTAGAAACAACCTTGATATAACCTTGGGTAAAATTATAAACATTGCCGTTTGGTTTAACTTCAGATAACACAGCCGAAATGTCAAAACTACTGGTATCTGCTGTACAATAAACTTCTACATAAACATCTCCAGATATGTGTAAATCTTCTGTTAAAAATTCAGAAGTATAAGTCAAAATATCGGTACGACAATCTAATTCTGAACGTTCAAAAGAACCTGCTGGAAATGTGGCATGACCACCTAATGCTGGAACGGGTCGCCAAGGGTCATGTACGAATATATCATCAGTAGAAATGTCAGGATAATTATCGTTGAGTGTTCCTGAGTCTTCTCTCATATTTGCAAGTCCTGTACTAGCTAAATAATAAAACTGATAATTATTACTCGGCCAGGAATTAAAATTACGCCATTCGTTACTTCCCATCTCAAATAAAGAAACAGGCGATCGCTCTAATATTCCTGTATTTACTCCTTTGAGAAATTGGTCGAACCATAATATTTGTAAATCATCTATGGGGTTAGAAGCTGCTAAACCATAATTTATAGCTCCTAGTTTTCTTCCCCAGGGAATATGAGACCAAGGACCTACTATTAATTTTTGTAAGAATTTACTACGACAAAATATTTTTTTATATAAATTAATTGTGCCTCGTAAATAGGTATCAAACCAACCACCAATATGTAACATTGGTAGGTCTATGTTTTCTAAATTTGGTGATAGATTTTGCCAATATTCACCAGGTTTATAATTTTCTAACCATTGATGGTAAAAAGAATCTAGCCCATACTTATTCATTACTTCCGATAAAGCAGGAATTGGAGTAGAAAAAGAAAATTTTTTAGCAGCTTGATAAAGTTCTTGATAAGCTTGTTCATCTTCTTGTAAACGAGCAGTTTCTGTTGCTAGTTGAATTGCCCAACCCAAGTTAGTTTGTAAACAAAATTCTCCTCCTTCGTAAGCCCATTCTGAATATAAATTCTCAGCAATCATAGCAGGACAAATTGTTTTTAAAGCAGGAGGTTTAGCACTAGCAGCATATAGTTGAGTCATGCCTTGATAAGAGAATCCATACATCCCTATTTTGCCAGTGCTACCTGGTAAATTTGCTGCCCAATTAATAGTATCAATTCCATCTTCAATTTCATGGGCAAATAGTTGAAATTCTCCTTCAGATGTACCTCTACCTCGTACATCTTGAATAATCACAATATAACCATGGGAAGCATACCATTTTGGATGAGCGTAGACTACTGTAGAAGCGATCGCTCTGCCATAAGGTTGTCGCATTAATAGTACTGGAAATTCACCTTCTGCATCAGGGCGATAAATATCAGCGTCTAAACGTACTTCATCTCTGGTAAATATTGAAGCTGTTTCTTTGGGTAAAACTTTCATTTTAATATTGAGGCTGAATAAATGTATGATTTTACAGGAATTAGGAGGTAGCTCCATCAAGTATTGATGCTTAATTTATTGTCTAGTAGTGCACTGACACAGCTTAAATGGTGCATTAGAAAATGGGGGGATGGGGTGATGGGGAGATGGGGTGATGGGGTGATGATGAAAAAAGCTAATGCACTACTTTAGGTGTGTCGGTCCAGTAGGGTGCGTTAATGAAATGTAACGCACCATCTAGATTTTAATTTTCTTAGTAATTAACAATTAATACCAAATCCGCTTTAGCACTTACCAAAAATAAATTAACTATAATTCATATATATCAAGCTTTTCTCAATCATAAATTGTGGTCTATAGTAATCGAATTTGGTATAATAACTGCTTCTATTGAAAAATAAGAGAATTGAAAAAAATATTTTTATTATTTTTTATCTTTTATTCTGTAAAGTTGACTGTAGATCAAGACAGACAAGTAATAAATTTCATAATTCTGTGTAGCTTCACACACAATTGATATAACGGAGGATAGAAATCAAAATATTTTTGAGTGCTAATTAAGCAGATATAATATCAATTTTTATCATTTTCTTTGTGGGTTTAATACCCCACCGTCAACGGTCGTGTTCACGCATTACTTGGGGGAGCGTAGACGCGGAGCGGCCCTTCGTTGACTATCCCCATGTAATTTTCCTCCTGTCTCCT
>NZ_JAAHGK010000701.1:0-4062 GCF_010672505.1 Okeania sp. SIO2B9
TTGCGGTGTCTACAATTGGTTGGGCATAGTTAACGACCTGCCACTTCCTGTCTACAAACCCACCCCATCTACTTTTTTATTCTTGCTTCTTGCTTCTTGGTTCTTCCTTCTTCAAAATGATTAAAGGCAATTCAATTAAATCATCCATAAATGTATCAAATTAATTTAAAATTTGCTATGGTAAGTATAGTATTTTAATTTTTTTTCGACAATTTAAAAATCATAGTAATACCATAATTAATTTACTTATGCCTACTCAATATTTAGATAGTTCAAATAAGAATAAATATCGAAAAGCTTCTCTACGTAAAGTTTTTGTATTACCTATTGTGCTGCAAATTATGTTTGCTGTAGGTTTGACCGGATGGCTCTCGTTACGCAATGGACAAAAGGCGGTCAATAATGTTGCTAGTCAGTTACTCAATGGAGTGACAACCCGTGTTGATGAACATTTAGAAAGCTATCTAAAAATTCCTCCTTTAATTAATCAAGTTAATAGAGATGCTATTCGTATCAATAATTTAGATGCAGAAAAACTCTGGGATTGGCAACAATATTTATTTAAACAAATGCAACTATTTCCAAATATTAGTAGTATTAGTTTTGGCTCTACCGAAGGAGAAGTAGTATGGTTAATTAGATTAGAGGATCAAAGTTTACAATTAGGAATTAGCGATTATTTAACAGCAGGAAATCTAGAACAATATACTCTTGATCGACAGGGAAATATTATCCAACCACGAATTGAAAGTTTTCCATACGATCCGAGGAATAGACCTTGGTATCAAGCTGTTATCGAAGCGGGAAATCCTACCTGGACTAAAATTTATCCTTGGATAGATGGAGATAATTTTGGCATTTCTAATGGATTACCTTATTATGATGAAAAAGGTATTCGTAAAGGTGTACTTAGTGTAGATTTAACTCTTGATAAAATCAGTCAATTTTTAACTAAGCTAAAGATAGGTAAATCCGGAAAAGTATTTATTGTCGAACGTTCTGGATTAATAGTGGCTACATCCATTTCAGAAGAGCTATTTATGACTCCAGGTAATGAACAAAATTTACAACGACTGCCAGCTTTAGAAAGCAATGTACCTGTAATTCAAGCTTCAGCTCAATACTTACAGAAAACCTTCTTTGGCCTGACTAAAATCAATCAAAGTCAACAGCTAAGTTTTAAGTTTAATAATCAACGTCACTTCCTAGAAATCAAACCTGTAAAATATGGTTTAGGTATTGACTGGATTATTGTAGTAGTAGTTCCAGAAGCAGATTTTATGGAAGAAATTAATATTCAAAGACGCAATACAATTTTATTATGGTTAGCAGCTTTAGGATTAGCAATACTTGGTGGAATTTTAACTTCTAGATGGGTGATTCAACCAATTATCAGCTTAAATAAAGCAGCTAGGGATTTTACTCAAGGAAATTGGCAACAAAAAGTAGATATTAAACACTCTGATGAACTAGGATAATTAGCCCATTCATTTAATACAATGGCTGTACAATTACAAGAATCATTTACTACTCTACAAGCGAAAAATGATGACTTACAAAGATTAGATAAACTTAAAGATGAATTTTTAGCAAATACTTCTCACGAACTTCGTACTCCTCTGAATGGAATGATTGGAATTGCTGAATCAATGTTAGATGGAGCAACAGGAGAATTATCGGAAATACAGCAAAAAAATTTATTAATGATTGCTCAAAGTGGTCATCGACTTACAGATTTAGTCAATGATATTCTTGATTTTGCTAAACTGAAACATCAAAATCTGGAGTTGCAGTTAAAACCTGTAGGAATCAGAGAAATAACAGAAGTAGTTGTTACTCTTTGTCAATCTTTAATAGGTACTAAAACTTTAGAATTAGTTAATTCTATTCCTGTTGATTTACCTCCAGTTTATGCTGATGAAAATCGCCTGCATCAAATTTTATATAACCTGATTGGTAATGGGATTAAATTTACAGATACTGGGAAAGTAGAGATATCGGTAGAGATTATTAATCAACAAGAAAATTCCCAGTTCAATAGTCAGCATCCAATTCTCAAAAACCAACAATTAGCAATTACTATTTCTGATACTGGTATTGGTATTGCAGAAGATAAACTATACAGAATATTTGAATCATTTGAACAAGATGATGGTTCCACAGCTCGTCAATATGGAGGTACTGGTTTAGGTTTAGCAGTTACTAAAAAACTGGTGGAATTGCACGGAGGAAAAATTTGGGTGAAATCTCAAATTGAAATAGGTTCTCAATTTACTTTTACTCTGCCAATATCTACAGAAATTGCTATTAGTAACAATTCCAATATATCAAGATTTACAGATGCTAATAATATAGCTATAACTGAACAAAAAGAAGAAGAGATTCTTATTCAAGAAGAGTCAAAAAATAATACAATCAAACCACTAGAAACCGTCCAAAGATTTCAAATTATGATTGTCGATGATGAACCAGTAAACTTACAGGTACTCGTCAATATTTTATCCCTCCAAAATTATGCCATAGTTCAAGCAATGAATGGTATAGAAGCTTTGAAAATAATTGAACAAGGTTGTCAGCCAGATCTAATTTTATTAGATGTAATGATGCCAAAAATGACTGGCTATGAAGTTACACAAAAATTGCGACAAAATTTCTTACCTAGTGAGTTACCAATTCTGATGTTGACTGCTAAAAATCAAGTTTACGATTTAGTAGAAGGATTGAATGTAGGTGCTAATGATTATCTGACTAAACCTATTTCTAAAAATGAACTAATTGCCAGACTTAAAACTCATTTTAGACTATCTCAAATCAACAGTTCTTATAGTCGTTTTGTGCCTGACGAGTTTATGAAATTCCTCAAAAAAGACTCTATAATTGATGTAGAATTAGGCAATCATGTAAGTAAAGAAATGGCAGTAATGTTTTCTGATATTCGGTCTTTTACCGCTCTTTCAGAAACAATGACACCCCAAGAAAACTTTAACTTTGTTAATTCATATTTAGGGCGTGTCAGTCCAAAAGTTAGAGATAATTATGGATTTATAGTAAAATATTTAGGAGATGGAATGATGGCTGTATTTCCTAATGGAGCAGATGATGCTGTCAAGGCAGGTATTGCCAAAATAAAAGAAGTTGTAGAATACAATATTATTAGGAAAAATCAGAGTTATAAACCTATTTCAATTGGCATCGGCATTCACTTTGGACAAATGATGGTAGGTATGGTGGGAGAACAAGCAAGAATCCAAGGTGATGCTTTTTCAGATAATGTAAACTTAGCTGCTCGTTTAGAAGGATTAACAAAATTTTATGGCGTTTCTATCATTATTAGTGAAGCAGTATTTAATAATTTAGTAGATGCAAATCAATATCAAATTAGATTTTTAGATCGAGTCCAGGTGAAAGGGCGGAATCATCCCATTAAAATTTATGAAGTTATGGATGGAGAAACCGAATCTTTGCTAAACTTAAAAAGACAGGTTAAGTCAAATTTTGCTCAAGGAGTTTTACATTATCAACAACAAGAATTTACCATGGCAAAGAAATATTTCCAAAAAGTATTAACAGTAAATCCAAATGATAAAGTCACAGAAATTTATTTACAACGAGTGAATAATTTTTTATCAGAGGGCACACCTACGAACTGGCAAGGAATTACAATCTGGAATCAAAAATAATCAAAAACTTGAGCAAATTATATCTGTATAATTGAAATGTAAGTAGGAAAAAATTAGCGATCGCTACCATGCCAAAGTTACCATTAAACCCTCTGTTTTATCAATCCCCACCAAAACTCCCCCTACGAGTCGTAGTCATTGTCCCATTTGTGCTGCAAATTATAGCAACAGTAGGATTAGTGGGATATCTTTCATTTACCAATGGTAAGCGCGCTATCAACGACCTAGCTAATCAGTTACAAAACGAAATTACAGCTCGTATTCAGCAGAAACTGAATATTTTTTAGAGACTCCCCATTTGGTTAATCAACTAAATGTAAATGCTATTCGTCTTAATCAACTTAATATTCAAGAAATTAATGATGTGGAGCGTCATTTATGG
>NZ_JAAHGK010000702.1:0-4062 GCF_010672505.1 Okeania sp. SIO2B9
TCTGAGTTCTCAGGTTTTACTCTATCTGCGTCTTTTCCTTCAACTACTATAATTATTTATTAGCTAAGAAAAAAAGTGCATTTATCCTAAGTAGTGATTTGTCGGTCAATTCAGCTATTAATTATCAATACTTCCTGCAATAGATAAGCTTTGAGAATGCAGGATTTTATTTTTGATATCCTTAAAATGTGAGGGTATAAGCCTAATTTTTTGGTCATACGAAAATGATTTTGATAAAAAATATGCTGACAAATACTACCTAATTTTCTACATATTTTTTCGATTCATTTTTGATTTAATTAGATTGATAATTTATCTTATAGCAGTCGAAGCAAAGGGCGTGGATATATAAGCTTAAAACTCAGACAACGAAGATTTTTTCTTTTCTCCTAGATAACTAAAGGACTTCTTTCTTCTGCTATAAAAATAATTATTTACTAAGTAATACTTCGATTTAGCTAATATCTTTTATAGTAGTTGAAGCAAAGGGCGTGGACATATAAGTTTAAAACTCAGACAACGAAGATTTTTCCTTATCTCCTAGATAACCAAAACCTTCTTGCTTCTTACTTCTTCCTTCTTCTCTTTAATTATTGGGGATAAAAGCTAGTATTCAATAATTAATAATTAACAATTACCTCTCCTTGAAAAAAAGAGGATTGACGCTTAAGAAAATTTTTTTATTTTTCCTCCTTTAAAGGAGAAGCTTTAAACCTTAATTATTAGGTAAAGTTAGAAGTTATAGCGTTTCTCAGACTAATGAAATACACCTATCTTTATTTCTATTCTACTCCCTACTCCCTACTTCCTACTCCCTAAAAGTTAAATGAATAAATCACAAGTATCACCAATTAATAGTCTTTGGCTATTTATGATAGTTTCAGCTACAGTTATAGCAGCATATAACGGTAGGATGACAGAAATAACTGAAGCATCGTTTGAATCTGTAAAAAATGCTGTTACTTTAGCCATTGGATTAATTGGTAGTATGGCATTATGGCTAGGCATAATTCAAGTAGTTGAAACAGCAGGAGGAATGATTGTAATTGCTCGTTTAATTCGTCCTGTAATGGTGAAACTTTTTCCTGATATACCTGCATCTCACTCTGCAATGTCTGCCATTATTTTGAATATAGCTGCTAATGCTTTAGGGTTAGGAAATGCTGCGACACCAATGGGTTTAAAAGCAATGGTAGAAATGGATAAATTAAATCCGGAAAAGGGAACTGCTACAGATGCTATGTGTTTATTTTTAGCTATTAATACTTCTTCAGTTACGATTATTCCTATTAGTGTAATAACTGTTCGAGCTAGTGCTGGTGTTACTAACCCTGGAGATATTATTTTACCTGCAATTTTTGCTACTTTTTGTTCTACAATTACGGCTATTTTCGCAGCAAAGTTTTTCGCACGTCGGCAATCTATTTATAGTTTAAATCAATCTATTTCGTCAGCAGATTTAGATTGCAATGATTTATTAGAAGGCGAGACAAAGATATCTGAATTAACTCCACCTAACAAAATTGGAAAATTAATTTTTGCTAGTTTAATCGGTGCTTTTTTAGGTGCAGTAATTTATCGCTTAAATCTCAAAGGCATCACCTATATTTTTAGTTTTGCTTTTCTGGAGAGTGTGTCTAATTGGTTATTACCAATATTAATTTGTTCATTTCTACTTTTTGGCTATTTTCGAGGAGTTAAAGTTTATGAAAAAATGACGGAAGGAGCAAAAGCAGGATTTGAAGTTGCCGTCAGAATAATTCCTTTTATGGTAGCAATTTTTGTGGCTATTGGAATGTTTAGAGTAAGTGGCGCTCTAGATATTTTTGCTGTAATTTTATCGCCTATCACTAATTTAATTGGAATGCCGACTGAAGCACTACCTATGGCGTTGATTAGACCTTTATCTGGCAGTGGTGCTTTTGGTATTATGTCGGAAATAGTGACAAATGAACCCCATAGTTTTCTTTCTTATTTAGTATCAACTATGCAGGGTTCTACTGAGACTACTTTTTATGTATTGGCTGTTTATTTTGGTAGTGTTGGAATTAAAAAAACTAGATATGCTTTACCTACTGCTTTATGTGCTGATGTCGCAGGAATTTTAGCTTCTCTTGTCGTTTGTCGGATGATGTTTTGATGATTAAACAAGCATTGAAGAAGGAAGAAGGAAGAAGGAAGAAAAAATGGATGGGGACTCAAACCCTAACCAATTGTCAACACCGTGTAGACGGCGGGTTATTAAACCCAAAATAAAATGATAATTTCAATTGAAATTTTATTTCTAATCTTATATTAGACATCTCCATAAAAGAGGAAGTAGGTAGTAGGGAGTAGGTGAAAATAATTAATAATTTCTGTACGATAATTAATTGGATTTTTTATAATCGAAGATAGTCTATTTATGAAATATAGTAATACACAGCTAGGTTACGACTCAATTCGGTTCAGTTAAGGATTTTTTTTGGCAGTTATATCATCTAAAGAGCTACTCTAGTCGAATGATGTTTTGATGATTAAACAAGCAATAATATCAATTAAAATTTTATTTCCAATCTTATATTAGACATCTCCATAAAAGAGGAAGTAGGTAGTAGGGAGTAGGTGGAAAGAATTAATAATTTCTGTGCGATAATTAATTTGATTTTTTATGATCGGAGATGTCAATTTATGAAATATAGCAATAGACAGGTAGGTTAGGACGCAATTCTGTTCAGTTAAGAATTTTTTTGGCAGTTCTGTCATCTGAAGAGGTACTCTAATGGTTCGATAATTTATGAGTTTTGGTCTTATCTATTTGCACAGCATTCCGTAGGAAACCATATTTGTTGAGGACTTATGTAGATGATGATCTGAATAAGGGTAAATGTTTTTCCCACTGTTCCCTGCTATAAGAAAAAAAAGAGAAATCAAAAATATCAGATTTTTTATCTGAAGTAAATCATGGCAATTTTCACAAATATAGTAATTTTAGATAACAATGAAATACTGTTTCGCCTGGAAGGAATTCAAGGTAAGAAGACCTGGTGTCAATCTCAACTGAAATGACTATAATTCTACAAACAGCAAATTTTCTATCTGCATATCTAAATTATTCCTCTTGATTTATTTTTCCCTTTTTTTGATTTCTTCTTGCTGCAAAAAACGAATTATCAACTGATGGATATAATTAGCTGCTATCAAATCCTATTTTCTACCTATCTCTACCATTATTTCCTTTGATTCATTCTTCCATCTGAAATTTCAGTACATCCTCATTTCCAATTTTATACCTTGATAAACAAGGAAATTCTTGGTATTCTAATTCAAGTCCTAATTTTACACAAAAATTCTATGAAAGCAGTCACTATTAATCAGTATGGTTCTATTGATGTCTTGGAATATTCAGATATTGACAAACCTCAAATTACACCCAATCAATTATTAGTAAAAATTCACGCTACAAGTGTTAACCCTGTCGATTGGAAAATTCGACAAGGACAACTACAATTATTATCAGGTTTTAACTTTCCTATTATTTTAGGTTCTGACTTATCTGGAGTTGTATTAGAAGTAGGGGAAGAAGTAGAAAGTTTTGAACCAGGAGATGAAATTTATACATTTATTAATCCATTAACAGGAGGTGCTTATGCTGAATATATTGCTATACCTGCAAATACTGCGGCATTAAAACCAAAAAATATGACTCATTCTCAAGCAGCAACAGTTCCAGTTGCAGGTTTAACTGCTTTTCAAGGATTACTTGATTTAGGTCAAATTAGACCAGGACAAAAAGTATTAATTAATGGTGCTTCTGGTGGAGTTGGTATCTTTGCAGTACAAATTGCCAAAGCAATGAAAGCTGAAGTAATAGGTGTTTGTAGTAGTAACAATATTACCCTAGTAGAAAGTTTAGGAGCAAATCGGGTTATTGACTATAATCAAATTGATTTTACTCAAGAATTAGAGCAGTATGATATTATTTTTGACGCTGTGGGTAAAGAAACTTTTTCTAGTTGTGAAAATATCTTGAAACCACAGGGGATTTATATATCTACTCTGCCAACTGTAGATAATTTACCT
>NZ_JAAHGK010000703.1:0-4055 GCF_010672505.1 Okeania sp. SIO2B9
TTACCCTAATTGCTAAAAACTAGGTAATATCAGACTTTTAGCGAAGTTTACAAATCAGCTCTTACAGTTTGAGGTTTTTTTTTCTTAAGTCTAAATACTTACTCAAGTTTGACCATCTTTGCATACTACATTTTGTCGTACGGAATGTGGGTTAAAAATTAATATTATTGAGCCAGAAGAGACCCTAAAAAAGCTGCTTGTAGACCAAAAAACAGGTAAACATAGAGAAAGGGTAAAAATTTTATACCTACTTGCTACCCCAGATCGCAGAAAAAGTAGGACATTTGGCATCTTTGACAGCTTGCCACCGGGTAATACCAATTTGAAAAAAGAATGTTACAAATGATTGGAAGCGATCGCTTGCTAAATATTGGCCATTGATAAAGCATCGACATGACCAGGAGGATAATTCATCAAGAATTTGTGGATGGTAGTCGGTTAATTCTAACTATAGATAGAACACAATGGAAAGAAAATAATATATTTTGAATAGGGGTGATCTACAAAAAACCAGCCTGACCTATTTATGGACAAATTTTAGAGAAAAAGAGCAGCAGTAATTGAGGAGAACAAAAGGCTGAGGAGAACAAAAGGCAATTATTAACCCTGTTTGACATTTATTAAAAAAATATGAATTAGTAGTTATTGGAGACCGTGAATTCCACGGCGTTGAATGATCACACTGGCTCAAAAATCAAAAATCACCTGAAATAATTTACTTTGTTTTTGGACAAAAACAGAATACTTATGATCGAAAACCTGGGAAAAACTATGAAAAACTTAGTTCTTTGCAGATATATCCCGGAACAAAAATTTTTTTGAGCCAGATCAATATTATTCAAAATCAAGGTGTTGGAAGATTTAACCTAGGAGCATATTGGAAAGGGAAATATAATCAGAAAGTAGAAAAAGCGAGTGTGTAATTCCCTGGTATCCTCGGAATGAAAGACGCACTCAAGACAAGAACCTTGGTACTTATAAACGAGGTGTTGCACAATAGAGAATGATATTCTAGAATTTGATTGAGAGATGGATTGTCCTGATTGTCAAAGCCATAAAGTAGTGAAAAATGGTCATCGTCAGGGAAAACAGAGTTATCTGTGCCGTGACTGTGGCCGTCAATTTCGATCAAACCCCTGTCCTACCGGCTATAGTTCTGATCTTAAAGAGCTTTGTATAAAAATGTTCCTTAACGGCATGGGATTGGGAGCCATTGAGAGAGTGACTGGTATTTCCCACAATACTGTGCTTAACTGGGTACGGCTTGCACCAAGCACATATTCGCTTTGGAGAACTATGAAATTCCTGAAACTGCTCACGCTTGATGAACTGCCAACTTTTGTGGGCTCAAAAAAAACAAAATTTGGGTCTGGACAGTCGTAAATAGCCAAATGCCAGGAATTCTCAAGTTTGTGATAGGCGATCGCTGCGCCGTTACCTTCACAATATTATGGCAGATGATTCAAGGTTGGGCTTGTTTTCTTGATATTACTGACGGGTACAAGGTAAATCCAAGCTTAATCGAGGATTGTGATCACCTGGTCAGCACCCGCAGCAATGACGAGAGTAGAAGGAGAAAATTGGCGTTTAAGACACTACGGACGCTAGGTTACATCGCAAAACTTTATGCTACTCCAAGTCCATTGATCTGTTGTGCAAATCAGTTCGCTTGCTGATCTATGATTTGAAACATCAGCAAATCCCTCAATTACCTTAATCATTCGTCACTGTGCAACACCATAAACGAACCTGAAAAATTTGTATGAAGTTTTGAAAATTTATCGGTGGAGAATGGGCATCGAAGCCATGTTTAAAGACTTTGACATCCTCTCTGGCCTAAAGGCACAGGGATTCCTATCGAACCTTAATTCCTCGGGAGGTTGACGCTTTGGTGGCGCATAGCTCCGCCAACACAGGGTGCTGCTTCCTAGGCGGTAGTCTGACGCTTCCCTCAACGTCCGTTTAGAGTTTCCGAGTGCCCCCCGACAACTATAACACTCTACCGTATATTCAATACTCTAGCATATATTCAATTCACTTACAAATAAAAAGTCGCCCTATAAGAGCAAGGCACCTACCCCAATTTTTCGGTAAAACAGGTGGATATAATCTAGAGGGAAGTCTAGGTAATGTACAAGGTTTGACTAATTTAATTTCACTGCTTGCTATTGCTAATACTGGTTGATTTTATCAAGGTAAATTTCTCAAAAAATTCGGTGTTCAAAATTACATTTATAGATGAACAGAAGCTCAAAGAAAAGATAGAAGACATAGCAATTTTTGGGTAGGTATATATGGTGAACTGTGGGAGATTGCTGGGGATTATTTAGTTGATATTGTTCAACAGATAATTAACCTGAATCCTTAAAAAAGTCTGATGAGCACAGGGAATTAAAAGCTCTGTCAATGTTAGATAATATTTAACCATCGTGATATTGTTATGCGAGTTTGAAAAAAGAATGCTACAAGAAGGTGCGTCTCGATCAGAGAGGGTTGAAAAGCAATGCAGTTCAGTTAAGGATTTTTTTTGCAGTTCTGTAAGCTCAAGAGCTACTCTAATGGTTCCATACCTTATGAGTTTTAGTATTATCTGAACTTTATTGGCTTAAAAAGAGCTACTCCAATTAATTTTAGACAGCTATCTCTATCATTTTTCTATTTTTCTTCAATATTTCTTCCTTCTTCCCTCTGACCTACAGACGTTGCATGCAACGTCCCTACCATTTGCAACAAATATTTATCACCCTTGGTATAACTCCTAACTCCTCAGCGAATAGCTAGTCTGAGCCAGAATATCGTAGAACCAATTTTCCATACGATTTCCATAAACTTGAATAGAATATTCAGCTTCCGCTTGTTGCCGACAAGCTAAACGATCAAGTTTGTCAAGATTGTTAATTGCTTTTACCAATTCCACTAGATTACCAGGCTCAACTAGCCAACCTGTTTGACCGTGACGCACAATTTCAGCAGGGCCTCCCTTATTATAGGTAATTATAGGCACACCACAAGCTAATGATTGAATGGCAGTCATGCCAAATGCTTCACTCCATCGATGGGTCATCAAGTACCCTCGACTGCGTCGCAGCACTAACTGCATTTCCTTAATTGGTAGAAACCCTAAATATTCTATTGGCGCATCAGGATAATTTTGCTGGATACTCTCCCAGTAAGACTTATCCTGAAGCAAACCCATTATTTTCAAAGGAATACCAGTATTTTTTGCAGCTTCCACAGCATCTTCCAATCCTTTTTCAGGAGAAATGCGCGCCACCCAAACCAAGTAATTATTTGGTCGATCACAATATTGATAGTTTTTTATGTCAATACCATTTCCCACAACTCGACATCTACTAGGAAATGAGAAAGTTTCTGCCTGAGCTTTTGTGTGAACAGCAATAGTACCAGGAAAACTAATACTGGTTTTTTCTATAATCTCATCCATTGCCTTTGACAGAGAACCCATACTTACCAGATGGGCAATAGGGACATTCAAAAATAGAGATAAATAAAAGGGAAGCCAGTCATAAGCAAAGTTAACAATCAAATCGTAATTATTTTGCTCTTTTCCTATAAATTCCCACATTCTGGTAAGCACAGATTTAGGGATTATAGAAATGGGGGTGTCACGATTTAATTGCTGAATACTAACTTGCAGTTCTCCGGTAATTTCAATAATGGGACAATCTACTTTAGTTATAGAACCCTGTGGCGCAACTATATCTACCTTGTGTCCTCTGAGAATCATTTCTTGGGCAATATTTTGTAATGTGAATTCGACTCCACCTCCAGTACCTGAACCAATAGCTCCCACAGGTGTAGAAGCAAATAATAATCGTAAGAGGTTAGCTTGAGCAGTTGCCATTTTTTTTGCCTAAATTATCAAAGGGAACATAAAACCTACATTCCGCACAACAAAATGTAGTATAGAATCAGGAGTCAGGAGACAGGAGACAGGAGACAGAATTTTAGAAGAAAATCATAGCTGCCGTGATTGCGTCATTAATCAAGCAAGTATTTATGCGTAAATTTTTTACTCAGAATTTGATCGACGA
>NZ_JAAHGK010000704.1:0-4054 GCF_010672505.1 Okeania sp. SIO2B9
GCGACGATCGCTTCATGTTCACTGCGGCTGGACTCTGGAATTTCTACTTAATGGTAGCATAGTTTAATCAGTGAAAACCAGAATTTTCCCATTTCACTTTAAGGTTTTATTTCGCGACAAGTCTAATTAATATTCTTTGTTAAGCTATAGAATATTTAATCGAAATTCCATTAGCAGGATGAGTATTAGATTCAATATAAATTGTGGTAAAATTTTTTTTAGTCAGGAATGGCAATAAGTGTGGGAATTACTTTTAATATTTTGCAGTATATTGACCCCAGATTTATGAGTGAAAATTTGGTTATAGAGAAAGTAATGAATGACAGAAATATTTCAGTAGCTAGGATAAAGAATTATTCAGTTATTAATACTTGCTGTTGAGTTATTGAATATCTAATCGGACTACTATTAGGAGTATGGGTATTAGAACGAACACAAATTGTGGTAAAAATCTTTTGGTTATCAATGATAATAACTGTGGAAATTACTGTTGGTATTTTGCAGTATATTGACCTTAGATTGATGAGTGAAAATTTGGTTATAGAGAAAGTAGTGAATGACAGAAATATTTCAGTAGCTAGGATAAAGAATTAGTTGATGAGAGATTCAGAACCGCCATCAATTAAAGACGACTAAATTATCATATTTTGTAGGGTATTAAAATTAATTATACTTTTACCGGAATTGCCAGCTAAATTCGCCAGTCGTTCAGAATTAAACTCATAACTCAGAATTATTTCTCGCTCAAAACATCACACTAAACTCAATTTCAATATCTACAATATCTAAATATTACTCAGTGCAAAACAAATACCTTAACTGTAAATTATTTTGGCTCCTGATTGGCAAAAATTAATTATTGAAGTTGATTAAATTCACAAATTTATTAAATTAATCAAGATTTTAATGAGACAATAAATTTACTTGAGCGTTGGGACTGAAAAGTTGAATTCAAGCCTACTCTCACTATTTAGAATATCAAAGAAGAGAAAATGTTAAAAAAAATTGTGGCCTTATTTTTAGTACCGATCGCTCTGGTAGTAACAGGTTGTGTTTCTATTGGCGGTGGACTACAAAGCTTCGTGGATACAACTGATGGTTATGAGTTCCTCTATCCTAATGGTTGGCTCGAAGTTAAAGTATCTGATGGCCCGGATGTAGTATTCCATGACCTAGTTGAGGCCACTGAGAATGTTAGTGTCGTTATTAGTCCCGTAGTTGGAGACCAAACTTTGGCTGACTTGGGTACTCCGACTGAAGTAGGATATAAACTGAGCAAAAATGCCATTGCACCAGCAGACTCTGGTAGGGAAGCAGAATTAGTAAGTGCAGAAGCACGAGAATATAAAGCTAAAACATATTATCAACTGGAGTATGCTGTTAAATTAGCTGATGGAAGAGATCGTCATAACTTAGCAAGTGTAGGAGTTAGTCGAGGTAAACTTTTTACTATCAATATTTCAACTACTGAAGCACGTTGGCAAAAAGTGCATGATAAGTTTGAGCAAGTAATTAACTCTTTCTCTATATATTAGTGAGAAATTTTTATATTAGTCAGGACTAGCAAATTTTTAAGTTTTCCTATCTTAAAAAATATCATTAAATATAGGCTATAGTCCTGACAAATTATCAATGTTTTATGGAATATTTGTTTACTTGCTTGAAAATATGAAAACTCCAACCTTCATATTAGCTTCATCATCATTAGCAAGACTTCGCTTGTTAGAAACTATTGGTATTCATCCTATAGTTATGCCTAGTAACTTTGATGAATCAACAGTTAAATTAATAGAACCTCGAAAATTGGTAGAAACATTAGCCCAGGCTAAAGCAGAAACAATAGCTAAGTCTCTAATGAAAGAAAACTTATCTGAAACACAATCAAATTTAATTTTAGGATGTGATTCAGTATTAGTTATTGATGGCGAAATTTATGGTAAACCAGCTGATAATAAAGAAGCGATCGCTCGATGGCAAAAAATGCGTGGTCAAGTTGGTCAATTGTACACTGGTCATGCTTTAATCGATCTAGTTAAAAATAAAACTATCGTAATTTGTAGAATGACAAAAGTTCATTTTGCTCCCGTTAACGACCAGGAAATAGAAGCTTATGTTGCGACTGGGGAACCTTTAAAATGTGCTGGTTGTTTTGCCATAGAAGGCAAAGGTGGTTTATTTATTGAAAAAATAGAAGGTTGTCATACTAATGTAATTGGTTTAAGTCTACCATTATTGAGAGTTATGCTAAATACTCTAGGATATCAAGTGAGTAACTTTTGGTAGGTTATAAAATATCCGATTTTTTAATCTAATAATTATTCTAAATTAAAGAGTAATAGCAAGTCTATATCACTACCTCTAAACCCTAAAAATTAAAAATTAAATAAAGCCCAGAAATTAAAAATTAAATAAAGCTCAGAAAATTATTTAACAACTAATATTATAGGGAACTGAGGCAATTCAACTTGTATAGGTAAATTCAATTATCAGTTAGCCTCCTCTAGAGGAACTGCGTTAACAGTTCCTTCTGCAATAGGGAGGCGAGAAGATACAGAATTTTCTTCCTCTTGGTCAATTGGATATGGCTAGGTTTCCTCGCCATCCCACCCTACGGGAAGCTGCGCTAACGACCACTTTTTATTCCCTAAAAAGGGTAAGCTTGAGACCTGATTTTTTTGGTCATAAAATCTTCATTCATAAACATCTAAGAATAGAAATACATTGCTAATAGCTAACTAATAATTTTAATTTGCATGATATTTCGGCGTTGCTGAATGGTAATGATTTTTAAATTAAGTATCAACGCAAAACATAAGTTTTTCAATTTTACCTTCAGCTACTTACCATTACATTTCAGCAACGCCAAAGAGTAAACTTTCTATTATACCTGATTTTGCAACAAGTTTACAGCCTACATTTTGTAAAACAAAATGTAGTATAAAAATAGGAGACAGCTATACTGGAGACAGGAGACAATTATAGTGGTCAATAGGAGTAAGTAATTGAGTATTTATACTTAAAATTTTCCTGAGAATCTGACTGCTGAGAAAGGTCAAATGTAGGAGCTATATAGTATAAATACTTACCAAGTTACGGATTTTTCTACTACTTTTAATGTTACAACTTGAAGTGCGGAATGTGAGTTACAAGCAAACCTCAAAAACAAAATTTTTTCTTTAATGCCGTTGACAAATTCTTAAATAAGAATTATTCTGATTTACAGCAGTAAAAGCTGATATAGATTGAATTGCTAAGTTACTAAATCATTCTGAGGTTAAGTTATGGTTATTGAGCGTGTTCCTGATGTAGTATTCAAAACCCGTGTCCGTGATGAATCTGTTGAAGGACCTAACCCTTATCGTTGGCAAGACAAAACTACCCAAGAAATTTTTGGTGGCAAGCGTGTAGTATTATTTGCATTGCCTGGAGCTTTCACACCAACTTGCTCATCTACTCACTTACCTCGATATGAAGAACTATACGATGAATTCAAAGCACAAGGAATAGACGAAATTATTTGTCTATCAGTAAACGATGCTTTCGTAATGTTCCAATGGGGTAAACAGCAAAATGCCAAAAATGTATTCCTATTACCAGATGGCAATGGAGAATTCTCTCGTAAAATGGGAATGTTAGTAGATAAGTCCAATATTGGTTTTGGTATGCGCTCCTGGCGCTATGCAATGGTTGTCAATGACTCTAAAATCGAAAAGATATTTGTTGAAGAAGGTTTTAGCGACAACTATGGTGACGATCCATTCGAGACATCTGACGCAGATACGGTATTAGCCTATCTCAAGGGTACAGAAGCACCAGCAGAAAAACCAGCTCGATTAGAGTTTGTTGGTTAGTTCAGCTATCTATAGATGAAGCTGGAACTGGCAATAATAATACTATATGTAGCAATTAAATGTGATTTTTGAACTGTAGCGTCTAAAACTTAACCTAAACAATAAATTTTTGGCACTACAAGGATATTTTTACATTACATTGCTATATATAGTTTTAACCCCTCTTAAGTAAGTAACGATAACCAAAATATATTCGGCAATTA
>NZ_JAAHGK010000705.1:0-4052 GCF_010672505.1 Okeania sp. SIO2B9
TCTTAGACTTAGCCATAAACTCCCAACTATCGGGAAAAATAGTCCAAGAGTTTCTTGATGAACAAGCCAAAGAATTTGGTGCTGAATTAGAAATTACACAAGAGGGTAGCTTATTATATTATTTTCCTACTGCTGTATCTCTAGTGGGAAGACCAACGGATAAAATTTTAGAACACAATACTCAATTAATCCCGAAAGTTTCAAATTATGAGACTCAACTGCCAAAGAATTCCCAACTAAATTCTCATCTAAAAGATTTCCCAGAAAATTCCCAACTTCAATCTGCTACTGAAATAGCTTCTCCTCTTACCCAAAAAGAATTAGCAATTAGGCTTAATGTTCATGCTAGTACTATCAGTAAACGGAAAACAAAACCTGATTTTGGAGAATGGAGTAGTCAAAAAGATCCGGAATCAATTGCATGGAAATATTTTAAAGAACAAGCACAATTTTTACCTATAATTCCTAGATTTTAAGCACAAAGTTTTAAATTAAATCAATGGCTTTTTTTTAACTTTTAGATCCCCAATATTTTACTTTTATCAAAAAATTTGGAGAGCAAAAGTTTACTTAAAATTTACTTGGCCTTAAGTCACAATTAAACAATAGCTTTACTAAAATTCAAGGACTTAATTTAAAAAGCATTTCCTGAGGGAATTCTCCTCAAACAGCAATTTGGTGCAGTCAGTATTTCCTAAACGGAATGCTCCGCAAACAGCTTAGATTTATACTGAAACCGAGTAAATGCAATTTCAAAGAGAATTTCAACCCCTCTTGAATTATCTAGTGTCTACAAGCTGGGAATTTCAACTCAAGTTGATAGCTGAAAGCCGATCGCCAAGAGCTAGTTAAAGAACCACTTAGATATTTTTCTATATTCTATAATTGCCTTACTTGACAAAAAGATAAAATTATGTTATAGAGAAGTAGAAAAATAAAATTAAAAATGGGCTATGTATTGAAAAATAATTATAACAAAATGTGAGAACAAACTTAAAAATCTTAATTAAACATTACAATAAAAAAAATTATAGGTAAGTGTAGCAAATGATGCCCAGAATACTCGTCATTGACGACGATCCTGCGATCGCAGAACTCGTTGCTGTCAACCTAGAAATGGCTGGCTATGAAGTTAGCCAAGCAGAAGATGGCATAAAAGGGCAAGCTCTAGCCCTCCAACTACTACCAGACCTGATAGTATTAGATTTAATGCTACCAAAGGTAGATGGGTTTACAGTTTGTCAACGTCTGCGTCGTGATGAACGGACAGCCGATATTCCGGTACTGATGTTAACTGCTTTAAGTCACACCCAAAATAAAGTAGAAGGCTTTAATGCTGGAGCAGATGATTATCTGACAAAACCCTTTGAAGTAGAAGAAATGCTGGCACGAGTGCGTGCCCTACTCCGACGCACAGATCGAATACCACAAGCAGCTAAACATAGCGAAATTCTGAATTATGGTCCTCTGACTCTTGTTCCTGAAAGGTTTGAGGCTATTTGGTTTGAGCAGACAGTCAAACTAACTCATTTAGAATTTGAGTTACTCCATTGTTTACTGCAACGACATGGCCAGACAGTATCTCCGAGTGAAATTCTCAAGGAAGTCTGGGGTTACGATCCAGATGATGATATTGAGACGATCCGAGTCCATATTAGACATCTGAGAACAAAGATGGAACCAGATCCTCGCCATCCTCGGTATATTAAAACAGTATACGGTGCTGGTTACTGCTTAGAGTTACCTAGTAATAGTTCCAGTGCTAATAATGTGGAAACATCTAATTTGGCAAAACCAAATCAGGAATGGGTGAGAGAATCTTAAAATAATTTCCGGTTGAAAAATTATAATTTAGGTATAAAAAACTGAACTGACAGAGAGATTTTTTCAAAATTCTGTAATACCTTACGAATTACAATCTCTCAACCGGAAATTTAACGAAGTCAGAAGTCAGAACTCAGAAGCGGTGCGACCCCGCGACGACGCCAGTCGCACCTGGTAGCGCACCAAGAGAGTCAAAAGTTATTTTTGTAACGGGGATTTGATCCCCCCTCCAAAAATATTTCGCCTGAAAAGGCGGGGTTGCGCGACCCAATTATTTTGATAAATTAAGGTTTTATACCAATTTTATCTAAGGCAGCACAAAATTATTTTTTCCTTTTTCCAACTTCAGTCCTTCCTTCTTGAAGAAATTTATTAACTTGTCTATCTCGCTCTAAAGTTAACCCCGATCACAATATTATTCTATGCAACTTAGAAATGAATTTGGTATTAATTTAGGTGTTGGTGAAGGAATAATTATTTGGCGAGACTCCTGGAGAGTAAATGTGAGAAGATCGGAAATTAGTCCTCTGAGTTGCCAAAAATCCGCTAAAATCCATTAGTATATATGAGGATGTATACTATGTGTTGGATTAGATATGTCAAAATAGCTCTAGTTAATACCATTGGAGCATTAGTAGCAATTATTTGGGTGCCTGTTCCTCAAGCAGTGGCACAACCTTCACTTCTAGAACAAGCAAACTCAGCAGTTTCGCCTTTAGAAACCCTCGAGTCAATAAACAACAACTTAAAAACTACAAGAAAAGTAAATTCACTATCAGAACTTTACCAGCTTAGAGACGAAATAAAAGCTGAACTGAATAAAGTTTCTCAAAGGCCAACTCTCCAAGAAGTAGAAGAACCCTGGCAATACCAATTTCACCTACAACAGTATGAAAAAACCCTGAAAAACTTCCGTAATGTAGAAGCTAATATTATTAGAGAAGAAAAAGCGCTTCAAAGCTGGAAGCAAGCGATCGCCAAAGCAAGTAAGGCAGTAGAAAAAGGAAAAACAATTCAGGCAAATTACCAAACTTGGCAAGAAGCAGAAAATCTTTGGTTAGAGGCAATTTTCAACCTGCGCCAAATTCCCCAAAACTCGTTAATTACAGATAAAGCGATCGAAAAAATGATCGAATATCAGGGTTATTTAGCAGTTGCCTCCTATGAAAAAGTCATAGCAGCAAGAAGATGGGTAGAAAATACAGAAGATGACACAGACAATAATACAACCAATTATTCACCCATTGCATATAGTTTATCTCCTGGTTTCACCATATATGGCGACACCAACAGAGACGGAGAGTTAGATGAAGCTGACAGATCGAGTAGAGAAAAATGGACTTTATCAGAAGGTGCATTGATGCTATTTAATAGCGATGATGATAATGGCGATCGAATACCAGACTGGCGCGATCGAGAAGTTAATGGCAAAACAGATGAAGCAGACTTAGCGCTGGTGAATATTCAAGTAGCAGAAAATTATCAAGATGCTCAAATCTATATCTCAACAGATACAGATGCTAGTGACTATATTAATGTATTCCAAAAAACAGAATACGGATGGCAACCAGTAGATATTTCTGGTACTGAAGCATTAATATCTAGAGAGAAAGTAGTATTAGGTGTGGAAGCTAAACAGTTCGCCGATCGCAACTGGAAAGGAGTCGTTAAATTAACAGCGATCGCTGAAAAAAATGGTAGACAAATTGCTTCTGATAGTATTCAAATAGGTGTAGTCCCCTGGTTAATGTCTCCCAATACTGCTCCAGTCAAAGAGCTTCATGTCAGCGAACGTGGTTTTGGCAATCAAGAATTTGTGGCCAAAATCAAACAGATCGTCGAAAGAACAGGTGCTAAAGCTCAAATTAATTCTGGTGGCACCACCTGGATGCAAGATACTAAAGAAATAGGTTATGTGCAATTTCCCTCTCAAGGTAAAACCCATAATATGAATGTGGTACTCAAAGCTAACCGTCCTGGGGAAAATGACCAATACGCTAGAAGTCTGCTCAAAGAAGATTTTGGCTGGTTTGAAGTAGGTAAACCTAGACAACTCGATCCCCTAAATAGATGGGCAGATGCTTATGGCAACCTAGAAGTGACACCACCTTTGCCAGGATACGATCTGGGAAGAATTTATTATGGTAAGGCAGGTGAAGTAGGTCTGAATCCAGAAATCGTTGATTTTATTAAAGCACAAAAGATTCAGGGTCCGCCAGTAGATATTG